>JAZUOL010000120.1:0-47427 GCA_045604605.1 Acutalibacteraceae bacterium
TGCTAAATTGGCTTCTCTTGACCTTTCTCTTCGTGATGAAGACGAATAAGAAATTCGTATTTTCTACAAAGGAGTGATTTAGATGCCCGGAACCAGAAAACTCGGCAGAGCAACTGATCATCGTAACGCAATGCTTCGTAACATGGTAACATCCTTACTTGAAAACGGTAAGATGACAACAACTGTTACAAGAGCTAAAGAAGTTCGCGCTATGACTGAAAAAATGATTACTCTTGCTAAGGTTGACAGTCTCCACAATAAGAGACAGGCAATGGCATATATTACTAAGGAAGATGTCGTTAAAAAGCTTTTTGACGAGATCGCTCCCAAGTACAAAGATGTAAACGGTGGTTACTGCCGTATAATCAAGACTGAAGCTCGCCGCGGTGACGCTGCAGAGATGTGCATTCTTGAATTAGTTTAATTTAGAGAAAAAGAGTCTGACTCCTAAAAAGTCAGACTCTTTTAAATTTTATGACCCTATAAGAAAAATTCTTATAGGGTCATATTTGTATTTCTTTATTCTTTTTCTAAAATAATCTTTGCTATTTTATAAACATCACCGCATCCGAGGGTAAGGACTAAATCGCCCTCTTCGATGTTTTCCTTGAGAAAATCTGCAACCTTTTGGAAGGTGTCAAACCAAACAGAGCCATCAATTTCATCCGCAAGGTCTTGGGTGGTAATTCCGTAGGTATTGATTTCTCTTGAACCCATAATTTCCGTGAGAACAACTCTGTCGGCTATGGAAAGAGCTTTTGCAAATGCATTGAGGTGCATTTTAGTACGGCTGAATGTAAATGGTTGGAAAACTGCCCAGACACGCTTATAATCCATTTTTTGGGCAGCAGAGAGAGTAACCTCAAGTTCTGCAGGATGGTGAGCATAGTCATCAACAATATCTGCACCATTAAATGTTCCTAAAAATTCAAATCTTCTGCCTGCACCCTTAAAAGTAAGAATACTTTTTTTGCATTGTTCAACACTTGCACCGCAATACATTGCAGATGCAATAGCTGCAAGTGAGTTGAGAACATTGTGTTCTCCGGGAACGCTTAATTCAATATTGGCTTTGAATTCGCCATCAATAAAAAGGTCGTAGCAGGGAAAAGCACCATTATTGTAGCCAACATTTTTGGCAACATATTTGCAATTATCTTTTGTACCGAAAGAAATCATTGTTTTACCTTCGGAGATGCCTTTGATGCTATCAATAGTGTTTTTATCATCACCGTTATAAATAACAGCTTTTGTAGACATATCGGCAAATTTTCTGAAAGATGCTTCAAGGTTTTCCAGCGTTTTGAAATACTCCATATGGTCTTGGTCCACGTTGAGAATAACACTGATATCAGGTGTTAAATCAAGGAAGGTATCTTTATATTCACAAGCCTCGCAAACAAGAATATCGCTTTTGCCAACGCGACCATTAGTGCCTGTTAAAGGTAATTTACCGCCGATAACTGCAGATGGGTCAAATTTATTGTCTATTAAAATATGAGTAAGCATTGATGTAACGGTAGTTTTACCATGAGTTCCGCAAACGCCGATACAGTTATCATATTTCCTTGTGAAATAGCCAAAAAGCTTACTGCGTTCAAAGGTGGGGATGCCGCTTTCCTTAGCTGCAACAAGCTCAGGATTGTCGGGAAGAAGAGCAGCGGTATAAACTACCATATCTGCGCCTTCAACATTTTCTGCTTTTTGCCCCATTGTGACAGGGATACCAAGAGCGCGGATTCTTTTTAAAGTATCAGACTCATTATTATCAGATCCTGTAAGGTAATGTCCCTGAGCGTGTAATATTTCCGCAAGAGGACACATACCGCTACCGCCGATACCGATAAAATGTATTCTTTTAGCTGTTTTTATAGCATCATCAATTAACATATTAAAAATCCTTTCGAATAGGATTGATTTATCATTAAAATTATACTCCAACAAAAGAGAAAAATAAACCCCCGAATATGATTTATTTATTTAATCTGTTTAAAAAATCACTTTTTTCTAACCACTTTCTCAAAAGTGAGCCTAAAATACCGCAAGAGATAATTTCACCAATGCCAACCGTTAAAGCGAAAAACCAATATGTTCCTTCTAAATTATAAACATATAAAAGCACAGGCGGAACTATAAGAGTATTTGCGATTATGGGGGGAAGTGTAGCAAGCATTTTATGCTTTTTTAGGAAATAAGTTCCTATAGCACCCAAAAGAGTAGCCAGACTACCAAAAATAACGTCCCATATAGCGCATCCTGTAAGAAGATTTGCAAGAACGCATCCTATAAATATGCCTGGAATTGCCGCAGAAGTGAAGACAGGCAGAATAGTTAAAGCTTCTGAAAAGCGTATCTGAACAGCAAAGCTTGCCAGACCGAAAGCGGAAGCAAGATATGTTAAAACAACATAAAATGCTGCGATTATTGCCGCAACGGCAACATTTACAATTTTCTTTTTATTTTTCAATTTGATCAACTCCATAGTTTTGTTTTGTGTGAGGATGGTTTCGAACTCACATATTGTATAAAAAAAGCGGGAATTTTTCGTGAAAAAGACCATTGCTTATTTTATTAAAAAGATATATTATAAAGATGTATTTATATTCCCATTAGAAAGGGTGTTTTTATGATTAATGTGACAATATGGAACGAAGGCAGACATGAAAAAGAAAGTGAATCCGTTGCTAAGGTTTACCCTAATGGAATTCACGGTTGTATTGCCGATTTTTTAGGCGCTGATGAGGAGCTTAATATAACTACCGCTACACTTGACGATGCTGAAAACGGTCTTCCTGAAAGTGTGCTTGAAAACACAGATGTTCTTCTCTGGTGGGGACATATGGCTCATGAATGTGTACCGGATGAGCTTGTTGAAAGAGTTTATGACCGTGTTATGCGCGGTATGGGATTTGTTGCACTTCACTCTGCCCATTTCTCAAAACCCTTTAAAAGATTAATGGGAACAACCTGTTCTCTTAAATGGCGCGATGGCGACAGAGAAAGACTTTGGTGCATTAATCCTTCTCATCCTATTGCAAAAGATGTTCCCGAGCAGTTCAGTATTCCTGTTGAGGAAATGTACGGAGAACGCTTCGACATCCCACAACCCGATGACCTTGTATTTATCGGCTGGTTCAAGGGTGGGGAGGTTTTCCGTTCAGGCTGTTGTTGGCAAAGAGGTTTAGGAAAGGTTTTCTATTTCCAACCCGGTCACGAGGAGAATCCTACATATTACATACCTGAGGTTCAGAAAATTATAAATAATGCTATTCATTGGGCAGCACCTGAAAAAGTTGTTCCTGAAATCGAGTGCCCTTGGGTAGAATCCGTTGAAAAAAATTACAACGGTGCCAATAAATAAGTATACCACAAATATTTTGTTGTATCAACTGATAATCTTATAAAGAGAGGGGATTTTATGATTAAATTTCTTTTTCAAGGTGATTCAATAACAGATGCAGGTCGTATACGAGAAGATGATGCTAACTACGGTTACGGCTATCCTAATTTAATTGCGGCGGATTTTTTGAAAAATCGCATGGGTCAATATAAATTTATAAATAAAGGTATAAGTGGCAACAGAATTGTTGATTTGTATGCCAGAATGAAAAGCGATATTGTAAATCTTCGTCCGGACTATCTTTCTATACTTATCGGCGTTAATGATGTTTGGCACGAACTTCAATCTATGAATGGCGTTTCAGCACCTCGTTTTGAGGTCATTTACAGTATGCTTATTGAGGATTTAAAAGAAAAACTTCCTGATATAAAAATATTTATTCTTGAGCCGTTTGTTCTTAATGGTGTCGCAACGGCAGATAGTTGGGGATATTTCCGTTCGGAGGTTGAACTCCGCGCTGCAGCGACTAAACGAATTGCAGAAAAATACGATTTGGTTTTTGTTCCTCTTCAGGAAAGATTTGATAATGCGGTAGAGGCAGGGAAAACTTCCTATTGGCTTTCCGATGGTGTTCATCCCACTGCCGCAGGTCATCAGATAATTAAAGAAGCACTTGTTGAGGCTATTGATAGTTTGTAAAAAACAGTCCACACAAAAGGAGCGTAAATTAGGGATTTATTAGGTTTTAATTCGCTATTTTCCGTTAATACTTTATGAAAAACCACCGTAATGCGTCAGCATTGCGGTGGTTTTGTCATTTCGTCTGAACGAAAATTAACACCTTAAATCTTTTAAATTTGGCGCATAAGCTGCATTAAAGTTAATGATTTAAGGCTATTAAATCCCTATTTTACACGCCCTAAAGTGGACTGTTTTTTTGTTTCATATAATCATTAGCCTGTCCTGATTTTCAGGCTCTGCTACTTTGAGAATGTAATCTCTGTTTTCCAAAGCACCCATTTCACAGAGGGCGTTTGTTGCAGTTCTATAGGCAAGGTCAGGAGTATTGTTTTCGCGACTTAAATGCGCAAGAACAAAATGAGTAGTACCTTTATTAACAAGGGCTCTCAAAGCATCTGCGCAAGCATCATTTGAAAGGTGACCGATATCAGAAAGGATTCTCTGTTGGAGAGTATATGGGTAAGTGCCACTTCTGAGCATAGCAACATCATGGTTAGATTCAATATAAACAAGTTTACAACCTGTGATTTTTGAAAGGATATCGCTTGTTATGTAACCTGTATCTGTTGCAATGGCTATTTTTGTTGATCCGTCTAGGCCTGTTATAACATAACCTCTGCCATCAGCACAGTCGTGTGAAGTTTTGAAGTTTTCGATTTTTAATCCTGCAATTTCGATAGGGGAATCTGAGAGAGTTATATCAATATGTTTTTCACAAAGCGTTCCTTTTCTTTTTAAAGCCAGTAATGTTCCGTTGGGAGCATAAACGGGAATATTGTGTTTTGCAGCAAAGACACTCAAACCGCAAACATGATCGGTATGCTCGTGAGTAAGGAGAATGCCTTTTATCTGATTTACGTCAACATTGATATTATTTAACATTGCATTTGTTTGTTTGGCACTTCTGCCCACATCAACAAGAATACCGCCATCCTTGTCACCTATGTAAACAGAATTGCCGCTGCTCGAAGAAAACAGCGGACAAAACTTAATCATATTTATTATTCCTCTTCAAATTCTACTCTTGAAATTTCTGCACCTACAGCGGTGAGCTTTTCCACAAGGTTTTCGTAGCCTCTGTCAATAAGCTTGATATTGCTTACAGTGGTTTCACCCTCCGCCATAAGACCAGCAATAACCATTGCGGCACCTGCTCTTAAATCATCTGCTTCAACAGGAGCAGCGTGAAGCTTGTCCACTCCCGTAATAAGAGCAGTATCACCATTAACAATGATGTTTGCACCCATTCTTCTTAATTGGTCAATATATTTAAAGCGATTGTCCCAAACGTCCTCAACAACTGTGCTTGTGCCGTTGCAAAGGCAAAGCATTGTTGCGAATTGCGGTTGCATATCTGTTGGGAAACCGGGATGAGGACTTGTTTTTACTCTGCAAGCCTTCATTTTTTCGCCATCGGAAATGATTCTTACACTTTCGTCGTATTCAATAACTGTAATACCACAGTCTTCTATTTTGTTGGTTATTGATTCAAGATGTTTGGGTATTACGTTATCAATTGTAACATCTCCGCCTACTGCTGCTGCGGCTACCATATATGTGCCGGCTTCAATCTGGTCGGGGATTATGGAATAGGTGCAACCGTGCATTTCTTCAACACCACGTATTTTAATAACCTCAGTACCTGCACCGCGTATATCGGCACCCATAGAGTTAAGGAAGTTTGCAAGGTCAACAATATGGGGTTCTCTGGCAGCATTTTCAATAACAGTAAGCCCTTTTGCCTTAACGGCTGCAAGCATAACGTTAATTGTTGCACCGACGGAAACCACATCGAGATAAATAGATGAGCCGTAAAGTTCGCTTGCCTGAACATTAACAAGAGCATTTTCAATATCTACAGTGGCACCCAATGCCTCAAAGCCTTTAATATGTTGGTCAATGGGGCGAACACCAAAATAGCAACCGCCCGGAAGAGCAACACAAGCTTCACCGAAATTGCTGAGAAGCGCACCTAAAAGATAATATGAAGCACGGAGTTTTCTTGTCATTTCATCAGGAATTGTAACAGGGGTGACGTTCTTTGAATCTACAAGAATTACGCCAGGTTCAGGTTTTGCAACATCTGCACCGAGAAATTCAAGGATTTTAATCATCATGCGAACATCGCTTATGTCAGGAATGTTTTCAATGCGACAAACATCTCCTGCAAAAACGGATGCTGCAATTATAGGTAAAGCGGCATTTTTAGCACCGCTGATATTGATATTGCCGTGAAGTTTATTGCCACCGTGAATAACAAACTTTTCCACAAACCGCACTCCTTTTTAAAGAGATTATACTGTCGGTGATAAAAAAGCCGCACCGACTCAGCAGAAAAAGTCATATATATACAGATATAGTATAACACTTTAGAGTGAAAAAAGAAAGTATTATTTGCAATAATCGTAAGAATATTTTATATAAAAATTGTGGTGTTTTTTGTTATATATTACAAAAATAAATTCTGTAATGTACGGGACTATATTTCCTGTTTTAATATAAAACTATATGCATCAGAGAATTTTAATAATGCATCATTTTATAAAAATTAGGATATACAGAGAAAAATTGATTTAAGGTTGTTCTTGTATCTGAACCCGGGTCATTGATATAAAAAGATGAGGTAGTAAGTGCTGCAGTTGCCTTAACACCGGTAATTACAACATAATGCTGACTGCCGTTACTTTTCTTAGCACCAATAAGAACGGGCTTACCTGCTTTGAGCAGATTGTAAATTTTTGAAAGATAACCGCTTGAAGACGTTATTACTGTATAGTGAGAGGGCCAATAAACCGCACCACCTGAAGTGTAGGAAAGCTTTTTTGCCATAGTATTAGGGTAAATAGTTGTACCGGTTCTATAGCTTTCAAGCATTGCAATTGCTGTTGTGGCACAACCGATTCTGCCAATTGTCTGACCTGAAGAGCCCAAGGTAACATTTGCCCAGCGGGAATCTGTCTGCTTGAAGGATGGGACATTCAGTTTTACTGCATTATAAGAATTGTTTGATGTCGTGCCTGAAACATTAGAAAGGTAGCCTGAGCTTACGTATCCTGTTTTTGTACCGTTATAAACTATTTTTGAGAAATTACCGCTTGTGGAAAGCACAGTAACCTGCGTACCACTTGAAAGGTAAGCCTTTACTGTGGAGCTTGTTGAAGCAGCGCTTCTTACTCGAAGCCTTCCGGATGTGGTTTTAATGGTTTTTACATTAGTTGATGCGGTTGTAATATAATCCGAATGACAGTAGCCATAGCCTGAAGAAGAATACTGAACTTTCCAGTATTTTCCGCTTTTTGAAATCAACGTTACATAAGAGCCTTTTGATAGTTTAGCTTTTACTGTTGAAGTTCCGGCTGCGCTTGAACGGACATTGAGCGCAGTTGAGTTTGTAGAAACCTTACCTGCACCATAAATTTTTTCTGCGGCATTTACCTTGCCGGTAAATGGCAATAGCGTAAGGCTTAGCACCATAGCCATTAAAATACTTATTGTTTTTTTCATATAAAAACACCTCGTATGGAAAATTTTTCATTAAACTGTGAAAGTCAATGAATGTGAATATGTTACCATACGTGGTCAGAAAAAGTCATTGTATAAATATTGGAAAAGAAAAACGAGACGGGGTTCCGTCTCGTTCTATTTATTCTGTTCGATAAGCTCCAAGGCTATTTTTTGAAGTTCTTCAATTGAACTGATTAAACCAATTCTTGCCCGATAATTAGCTGCGCCATGCAGACCTTTTGTGTACCATGCAGCATGCTTTCTTGCTTCTCTTATGCCAACTCTTTCACCTTTGTATTGGCACAGAGCTTCTATATGCTTTAGCATAACTCGCATTCTTTCAACAACGGGTGGGTCGGGTAGAATAACCTCGTGGTTAAGATAGGCATTAATTTGGGAAAATACCCAAGGTCTGCCTAAGGCACCCCTGCCTACCATTACCATATCGCACCCGGTTTCTTCCATAAGTTTTGCAGCGCTCATTCCGTCAATTACATCTCCGTTACCTATAACGGGAATTGAAACCGCTTGTTTAACTTGACGAATTATATCTGTATTAACAGGAGGAGCATACATCTGCACCTTTGTTCTTCCGTGAACTGTTATTGCGGCTGCGCCCGCAGCTTCGCACCTCTTAGCAAGCTCAACTGCGTTGATATGGTTATCGTCCCAGCCTGAACGCATTTTAACGGTAACAGGGACAGTCGATACCTCTGCAACTGCTTTAACAATTTCAGCGGCTAAAACAGGGTCCTTCATAAGCAGTGCGCCACCACCTGAGGAAGCAACCTTAGGAGCAGGGCACCCCATATTAATATCAATAAAATCAGGATTATATTCAAGTGCCTTTTTTGCGGCAAATGCCATGGTTTCAGGGGAGTTTCCGAAAATCTGTGAACCTGCAGGGCGCTCTGTTTCTGTAATAGAAAGAAGCTCGGCGCTTTTTTTATCGCCGAGACTTATTCCCTTTGCACTTGCCATTTCGCAAACTGTGTAGGAGGCACCATATCCGCGACAAAGTTCGCGGAATGCTCTGTCAGCTACGCCTGCGAGAGGGGCAAGCGCGGCTTTTTCAGTTATTTCTAAATTGCCGATTTTCATTATTTTTCTCCGAGCTTTGAAGCGTAATTTTTAATTGCGTTAAAAGATTCTTCGCTTATATGATGCTCAATTTTGCAAGCATCTTCTGAAGCTATGTTTTTATCAACACCGAGTCTTACAAGAAAATCTGTCAGCATAGTATGGCGTTCAAACATTTTAAGTGCAACTGCGGTACCTTCTTCGGTAAGAGAAATATAACCCTTCCCGTCAACAGTAATATAACCGCCGTTTTTTAAAAGTCCTATAGCACGACTTACACTGGGCTTTGAATACCCCATATATTCGCAAACATCAATTGAGCGGACACTATCGCTCTTTTTTGTAAGAATGTAAACGGTCTCAAGATACATTTCGCCTGATTCCTGTAAATGCATTAAAAGACCTCCTTATAATTTATTGTTCTTGTTTTTAGAAATCTGTTTTCTTTAGCGTATAGTTACCGCTTCTCAGTTCTCTTAAAAGGTCATCGTTATTGTTTATGGGATTTTTAAAATAGATACCACCGGCGCAAGCATCATCCGGTTCGTGAAAATCCGAGCCTGAAACAACTATTGTTTTGTTATGCTTTTTTGCCCAGATTTCAGCAATATCGTTATTGGATTGGTGGCGGGGATTGCCGTTGAAAACCTCATAGCCATCAAGAATATTCCAATCTGTTACTTTCATACCTCTTCTGAAAGGATGGGCTTGAACAAAAATCAACCCATTTTCTTTACAAAGGTTTGAAAATTGCTTTGGTGTCTTCGCCATAAGGTCTCCGTTAGAACGTAAAAATTCTTCTGTTATACCATAAACCAGATAGTCGTTATTAGGTGTGTTGTAAAATCTTATTTCCATACCTAAAAGAACAATAAATCGGTTACCGGCAGCGTTTTTTACAGCGTAAAAGCCTTTCATAAAGTGGTCGATTTTTTCGTCCCAGGACACTTCACCTAAACCTACATTATTAAATGTTTCGGGGTTAAGATGGTTTGTTATAACAAATCCACTGTAGCCGCTTTCCTTATAGCTGTTGATTAAATCTTCTGCATAGGCAACTGCACAGGTGCTGACTTCTTTTGTATGGGTATGCATTTCAAATAAGTATTCCATAGAATTCTCTTTTCTCATACTGATATTAACTACATAAAATTATAACTCTTTTTTATTTGAATGTCTATATTTATTGTTGCAAATTTCTGCAAAAATGATACAATGAAATTAATAGATACATTATGTCTGAGGTGTAATATGATTGCATTTGTTTTTATTCTTGTTGCTTTGATTTGTTCAGGGTTAACAGTTGCAAAAAAGAATGAGTTTTTTGCAGATTATTGTTCTCCAAAAAACACAAGCACAATTAATGCCATTTTTTCAATTTTGATTTTTTTAAGTCATGCGGTGACTTATGTAAAGCTAAACGGAGTTTTAGATGGCCCGTATTTTGATTTCAGAACATTTCACAGTCAGCTTGTTGTTGTAACGTATCTTTTCTTTTCCGGCTATGGAATAATGGAATCAATAAAGAAAAAAGGTACACCATATGTTAAATCTATGCCTGTACACAGATTCTTTAAACTATGGTATCATTTTGCAATAGTTATTTTGTTATTTACCTTGGTTTCTGTTGGGTTTGCTTCGAAAGAATATTCTGTTTCACATTGGCTTCTTTCTTTTGTGGGACTTAAATCTATAGGCAACAGTAACTGGTATATGTTTGTTACATTTGTACTGTATATTTTTGTTATTGTATCTTTCCTTATATTCAAAAAAACAAAAAAGCTTGCACTTGTTTTTATGTGCCTGATATGTGCAGGCTTTGTGATATTTGAAAAGAAAATAGGCTTGTCAATAGCTTTTTATAACACCCTTTTATGTTTCCCGTTGGGCATGGCTTTTTCTATGGTTAAACCATACATTGATAAAATTGTAATGAAAAACGATGTTATCTGGTTTACAGCTTTTTCTGTGAATGTTCTGTTATTTGCGTATTTTTCACAAAACAGAGCTCAGCGCTTTGCTTACTATGTATTGTTTACCTTCTTTGCTTTGGCGGTTATTGTAATGTTTATGATGAAGGTGAATATAAGCAGCTCTGTTCTTGATTGGTTTGGTCAGCATATTTTCAGTTTCTTTATTTTGCAGAGAATTCCGATGATAATTTTAAAATCCTTAGGTTACAACAAAGATGGCTATTTCTTTATTATAGTGAGCTTTTTTGCAACAATTTTCTTGGCGGTTATATTTGATGCATTCACGGATAAACTTGATAGCATTATATTTAAGAAAAGGAAAAGTATAAAACAATAATTATATAAGAGGTGCATATTTATGAAAAAATTAAAAGCGGCAGTTATTGGCGTCGGTGGTATTTCAAATGAACATATCAACGGGTATATTAAAAACGAAAATGTTGATTTGTATGCTTTTTGCGATATAAATGAAAAACAACTTAAATTTATGTCCGATAAATACGGTATTCCTGCAGAGCGTTGCTTTACAGATAAAGACAAAATGCTTAAGGCTCTTCCTGAAATTGATATTGTAAGCGTTTGCACATGGAACGCCGCTCATGCTGAATGCACTATTGCTGCACTTAATGCGGGTAAAGATGTTATCTGCGAGAAACCTATGGCAATGAACACCGCAGAAGCAGAAGAAATGCTCAAAGCTGCAAAGAAAAACGGCAGACATCTTCAGATTGGCTTTGTTCGCCGTTATGGTAATGATGCAGATGTTATGCAGGATTTTATTAATGCAGGTAAATTTGGAGAAATTTATTATGCTAAAGCTACATATCTTCGTCGTAACGGTAACCCGGGTGGTTGGTTTGGTGACAAATCCCGTTCAGGAGGCGGACCACTCATTGACCTTGGTGTTCACGTAATTGACCTTTCAAGATACCTCTGTGGTAATCCAAAACCTGTTTCGGTTTATGGTGCAACTTTCCAGAAACTTTTTAACCGCCCTGAAATCAAGGATGGAAAGGGCTATACTTCTGTTTCAGCAGGAGAAAAAGATATTTGCGATGTTGAAGATCTTGCAACGGCACTTATCAGGTTTGATAATGGTCTTGTGCTTTCTGTTGAAGCCAGTTTCTCTCTTAACATTAAAAATGGTGAAGGTAATATTCAGTTCTTTGGCACAAAAGCCGGTGCTAAACTTGACCCTCAGGTAGAAATTTTCACAGACGAAAACGGATATCTTGTAGATATGAGCTTTAATAAAGACACTTCACTTTCCTTTGACGGACTTTTCTGCAGAGAAATCAACCATTTTGTTGACTGTGTTCTCAATGGAACAACTTGTAAAGCTCCTGCAGAGGACGGCGTTGAAATTATGAAAATTCTTGATGCAATTTATGAATCTGCAAGAACAGGTCATGAGGTTGTAATAAAATAAAATTTTTTACCTTATAAGCCTTCCTTGCGAAGGAAGGGGGACCACACCAAAACAAGTTTTGGTGTGGTGGAAGGTTCTAGTGCCGTAAGGCGCGTATAATAAAATCTTTTACCTTATTCCTATTGTTTATTTAACAATTTATAAGGAGGTATTTCTTATGCGAAAATGTGATAGTTGCGGTAAGCTTTATCAGGAAAACAAGGATGTTTTCTGCCCTCATTGTGGGGCGGTAGCCCAAAAGCAATGCACTCACAGTTCATCTTTTGACAGCAAAAGATACGATAGAGGCGAAATTTATAAAAACGTCAATACTCAGTACAAGAACACCACCTATAATCAGGGGTATGAGCCTCATGCACAAAGAGAAACACCTGAATATAATAAGCCACAGAATACTTTTGAAACCAACGAGAAACATATAGATAATTTACCTAAAATCAATTTTCCTGATTTAATGAAAAAGATTCCGAAGGTAAATAAAAAGGGTAATCCGAAAATTGGTATTATTATTTTTGTGTGTATTCTTGGATTTAATATTCTTTTAAATGCTATGGGTTCAATTCAGGATTATTCAGAGAGTGATGATATCTGGTCAGATGTATCAACACAAGAGGTGATTGAAGGTGAACTTATCTCCTTTGTAAAAAATGCAAGTGTTGAGCTTATTGCGGATGAAGATGGCTTGAAAACCTTTGATATCTGCATTGAAAATATGTATTTCTCATTTGAAACAACAGATTATATATCCGAAGTAAAGGATCAAATTGCTAATGGCAATGTTTTTGTTGAAATAGATATGTGTGTGTTTTCGGAAAATCCTGTACCCGAAGAGGCTTTTGATAATGCTCTTGCTGAAAGCTATTATGTTTCAGGAAATGAATGTGCTGAAACAGGGCGATATCAATTCAAATATGATTTTGATTATGATGAAATAATCTACCTTAACTGCGGTGTGAATTTATCTTTGGAAAACGGGGCTCGCATTAATGCCGAGTTGCCCTTTGGTGCTTTCAGTATTGCTGAGGATGGCACTGTAACATATTACACATCATACGCAAGTGACGAAACAGATTGGGCAACGGTCTTTACAGAATGTTCAAATGAGGGTAGCACAAGCGGATATAGTGGCTATATCAATTTTAATGAGGAATAATTATGGCAAACAATAATCAAAATAATTCTGATAAGCCCAGATATAAAAATGGCGAAAAATACCCATATAACAGATTTGAGGACACTTTTGGCGATGCAGGCAGATATTCTGACGAAACACCGAGAAGGAAGTTTTTTCTTAACAAAACCCATTGGAAAATAGTTCTTGGAATTGCGGTGTTGTTGTCACTGGGTTCTTTTGCTCTGATAGTGTTAATGTCTTTGGGTTATATTTAATATGAAAAATAAAACAAAAAACACCGCAGTATGCGGCTTAATGACGGCACTTTCTGTGGTGCTTATGATGTTAACAACGATAATTCCTGTTTTTATGTATGTGATACCTATTGTAACAGGCTTGTTGGTGCTTTTTGCATCGGATATATCAAATAAAAAATGGGGTGCGGGAGTGTATTTTTCAACTGCATTTCTTTCTCTTCTTTTAATAACAGACAAAGAAGTGGCACTTACTTACGCATTGTTTTTCGGTTATTATCCTTTGCTTAAGTCCTTTATTGAAAAGATTCCGACATTTATTAGTTGGGTTTTGAAATTTATATTATTCAATATTGCGGCAGTCAGTATTGGTGTTATCAGCTTTTATGTTTTCGGCGTTTCAGGGGAAGAGTATAATGAATTCGGGAAATATACAATACCAATATTGCTGATTATGGCAAACATAGCGTTTGTACTGTATGATATTTGCCTGACAAGGAACAGATTTTTGTTAACACGGTTTTCTGAAAAATTCAAAAAAATAATAAAATAATAAAATTTGGCTGTAAAAAACTTTCGTTTTTTACAGCCAAGTCTTTTTATGCAATTGTGTTGGCAGATTCTCTTGATTTATCAAGAATACCGATATAAGTTCTTCCCACATTGAGTGAAAGCTCTTCGCCATCTGTGGTGTAGAATTTCAACATATCTGCACTGTTACCTTTTTCCCAGGTGATTTCTGTATATGAACCGTTGGAAACATAAATTCCTTTGCCGGATGAAAGGTCAAAGTTAACTCTGCCTTTTGAATCACCCATTGATGAAATTGTTGTGTAGCAAAGAATGATGTTTTCAAAATTCTGCTGTGTTCCTTCGCTATCAACAAAGTTTTTACCATTGAGAGAAGAAAGGTAAACATTGTTTTCTTTGTCATAGGTGTAAGTGTAGGTGTAACCTGAAGAATAGGAAACAACAATTGAGGAGCAGGGGTTTTCAAATTGTTTTGCTTCATCGTTAAATTTGAAGGGGGCTTTGTAGTCCTCTTTTATTTCTGTACGATAACCTTTGTTTTCAATTGCTTTTGCAATTTCTTCATTTGTTGTGTAAGCAGTATGTTCTGATGCAACACCTCTTGATTTGTCACGGAAGAAGTAGTTGTCATACAAGCCGTTAATGTTGTTTACACCGTGATCTGCAATCTGGTTTTTTGCATAGGGGCTGAAACCGAAATGTACAAAAATACCATCAAAGCCTTCTGCAAGGTCAACAAAATAATGTCTTGCACTTCTGATTGGTCCGATTTTTTCGGGAAGTCTTGAAGAATCGGCAAACATAAGAAGCATTCTTGTGATACCGCCCTCAGCAACCATTTCCCAAACAATATCGGAAGAAGTGAGACCCCATTGAGGTCTTGCGTCAGGATGATTTTCCACAACTACGAAAACAGGGCGGTTATTTACAAGCTCTTTACTGTAAGCCGCATCACCTGTGAGAGGATTTCTGATAATTGTTTCCTGGGGTTTAGTGGTTTCGGTGGCGGGGGGTGTTGTAGTAGTAATTTCCTCTTCTTTTTCACTACCGCAACCTGCGAAAGCACCAAGAATAAATATAAGCACTAAAACAAGTGACAGCGTTTTTGAAATGCGTGATTTTTTAAATTTGCTCATTTTTTCTCTTCCTTTTGTGTTGATTAAAACTCATAGCCAGAATTCAACAATGTGTCGAAGCGTGCCGAATAATGTAGAGTTCTGTGTATCTATTGTAACATCTGATACAGAAAATGCAAGAGAAATTGAGTAAAAAATGCTCAAAACAGAAGAAATAAATATAAGAGTATTCAGAGTTTTTACATTGTTTTCCAAACAGCCCTGTTCACAAAGGGAATATATAACAAAAATGGCAGCAAGGAAGAAAATATAACCAAAATCACTATAATATCTCTGAAGTAGACCGCCTGCCTGAGTATCGGCAATAACAAGAGCAAAACCAATTAAGAAAAAAGTTGCAGTTAAGGCAAAAAGCTTATTTTCCTTCAGGGCTTTTCTTGCTTTAGGAAGCGCAAACCCAAACCATAATAACGGTAAGCTTGTTATAAGTCCTCCAAAGCAGTTTTCGTAAATTGTTCTGCCCATATAATTTGTTTCAATGTTAACAGACTCAATAAACGGGAATGTTGCTTTAAAGGAAGGTGTCTGGAAAAGATAGGTGAAAATACCGAGCCCTGTTCTGCCAATGGAGAAGCCACGTCTGGTTACATCATTTGTTGTAAGATTATAAGCAGAGCCGAAATCGAAGGGTGACCCGAAACGGATGAAATTATAATACATAATGCCCAAGGCAATAATTACAAATGGTATTGCAAGGGTAACCAGCTCTTTTACTCCCTGTTTTTTGAAAATGAATTTTTCTTTAAAAAAGTATCTCAGGAAAAGCGGGAGTGCTAGTGCACAAATAAGCACCGATTGCGGACGGCAACCAACAGAAAGTGCCATGCAAAGTGAGCCTATAAAGAAAAACAAGGTTTTATTTTTTTCGCAATCAAGCCCTTTGAACCAAAGGTAAATGCCCCACATAACAAAAGCCATAGAGGTCATAATCGGTACGGAATAAAAATCAGGTCGCTTTGCAAGAAAAGTCATACCGCAGCAGTTAACGAGGGTTAATGCGGTTAGCAGATATGTTCCCACAGAAATATTTTTGAATTTCTTTTTGCAGATGTGGTCAAGAAGCTTGAAAACACCAACAGAGAAAACAAAAGCAAACAACATTATTCCTACAGCAGAGGGGAATGGTGCACCAAAAATTGCTCTGAACGGAAGGTACATCAAGAGTAACGGCACAATACCGAAATAAACGTAGTAATGTCCGTTAAAATAAGCCACATCCCAACGATAGTTATCACCCGTTGCTTGTGACTGCTCAGAACGGGCGGCAGTATCGTAAGGGTTTTTCATATTTTTTAATGATTCAGGTACATCGTCGTTATCTATATATGTTTTACCCTGAAGAAAGGCTTGAGCTAATTCATCATATTGATTATGTTGGGAGTAATCAATTTCTACAAAATCAATTCCGTTTCCATCCCATTTGTATGAATTATAGTTCTGTGTCGCTATACCCATAAAGGTGGGATTTATTGAACCGAGAATAATAATTATTGCGCACTCAAGACAAAGCAAAACACCGGTTAATGTGTTTTTTGAGTATTCATTATCTGCTAATTTCTTTTTATAAATAATTGAAGAGGGTTTGAAAAGATACAAAAGGCACAATATACCAACAACCACTATCAATCTCAAAAAAGAAATTTCAAATGGTCTTTGAGCATTTATTGAAATGGAATCAACATTAACTGTGTCTTTTTTGCTTTCAAAAATAATTCCGAGATTTTGTGTGTTGCCGGCTGTATTAATGTTTATATATTGGCTTTTTTCTACATTCGTATAGATATCTCTTTCTGGTGTTCCGTAATAAAACTGATTTGCCTCATCAGTAAGAAGAATGTTTGCAGCCACAACAGAGGAATTATTCGGATTTAATTTAATATGAATATTTTTAATTTTTTCATTTAATTCAGGAATTTCTATAGATTCATTGGTAGAAAATGTATAGTAGCCTTCGCAGTTTTTATACTCTTCAAGATAGTTTTCAAGACTAATTTCTGTGTTGTTCTTTGAAGAATAGAAATTTATATTAAATAAAGATAGTTCTAACCCAATACTGAAAATAACAATAGAAGCCAATGCAAGAACAAAGGCTTTTTCAATGTTTTTTTCAGCTTTTGATTTTTGGTAGATAAAAAACGCGCCTGCGGAAAGAATTAATAAAATCAAAATACAAATAACATTCATAATAAGTCTCCGTATAAAAAACTACATATACATATTAAAACACAAAACCCATATTTTGTAAATATTATAACGCTATAGCACATATATTATATGGGTGATATTTATGTTAAAAATTGTGAGAAATGAAATACTTACATATGGTGTATATGAGAATTTTCTGAAAAATTTAAATGAAAAATATCAAGAACTGAAAATCACAACCTGTGGCAAAAGTCTTTTAGGTAAAGATATTTATGCTTTTGTTATAGGTGAAGGTAAAAAGAATATAGCTTATGTAGGAGGGACACATGGACTTGAGTGGCTAACCTCACTTTTGCTTTTGAAATTTACGGAAAATATTGCTTTTGCTTATGAAAATGAAAGTAAATTATCGGGTTTTGATATAAAAGAAATTCTGGACAATAAGAAACTGATTATCATTCCCGAATTAAACCCGGACGGCATTGAAATTGCAATTAAAGGAGTTTCCGCTTGCGGTAAATATAAAGGGGAAAATTTTGAAATTTGCAAGGGGGATTTCAGTTGTTGGAGCGCAAATGCAAGAGGGGTTGATATAAATCATAATTTTAATGCTGATTGGTACTCCTTGAGAGAGGCAGAGAAGGAAGCCGGAATTGATGCTCCTTCTCCGAGAAGATACGGGGGACTTTTTCCTGAAAGCGAGCCGGAAACTGCAGCAATTACCCGCCTTTGCAGAAGAATACCTCTTGAAATGCTCATCACATTTCATTCTCAGGGAGAGGAGATTTATTATGAATATGGTAAGAATACCCCTGAAAAATCATTGTATATTGCAAAAATATTTTCCGCGTTAACTGACTATGCTTTAGTTAAAAATGAGGGCTTGGCATCAAGTGGAGGGCTTAAGGATTGGTTTATCGAGGAATTTAAAAAGCCTGCTTTTACCATTGAAATAGGAAAAGGCAAAAATCCGTTACCGCTTGAAGATGTTGATAAAATATATGAGAAAATCGAGGCGATGATGGTAGTAGGGATGCTTTTCTAAGTGGCAAATTGCAAATGGAAAGTGGAAAGTTTTGGGACCTGCGGTCGGCAATTATAATTTTAAATAGTGTTGATGAGTGTAATTAGAAATTTCTTTGCTTTGCCTCTTTACAAAGAACAAATGTTCTGTTATAATGTGTTTTGTGAACAAATGTTCTATAAAATTGTAGAGGAAGAATATTGTGGAAAGAGTTATTTTGCATTGCGATTGCAACTGCTTTTTTGCTTCTGTTGAGGCAGCGTTGAATCCCGAGCTTAATAAATATGCTTTTGCGGTGTGCGGTGACCCTGAACAAAGGCACGGCATAATTTTAGCCAAAAATGAAAAAGCAAAAAAATACGGAGTTAAAACAGGCGAGGCTATATGGCAGGCTAAAGCTAAATGCCCAAAGCTTTTAACTGTGCCGTCACATTATAAAGAATATAAAGAATTTTCTAAAAGGATATTTGATATTTATTGTCGATATACTGATTTAGTTGAGCCTTTTGGAATTGATGAATGCTGGCTTGATGTTACAGGTAGCGTAAATCTTTTTGGTAGTGGAAAAGAAATTGCAGATGAATTGCGAGAGGTTATAAAAAAAGAAGTTGGTGTAACCATTTCTGTAGGCGTTTCCTATAATAAAATTTTTGCCAAAATGGGGAGCGATTATAAAAAACCTGATGCTACAACGGAAATAACCGCGGAAAATTTCAAATCGCTTTTATACCCTTTGCCAATTGAGGATTTGTTTATGGTTGGTAGAAAAACTGCCGAGAAGCTTCGTAGTATTGGTATAAGAAAAATTGGTGATTTGGAGGAGTTTGACGAAAAAATTCTTTATCGCTTATTGGGCGAAAACGGTAGAATTTTATGGCAATATGCCAATGGGTATGATTATTCACCTGTTTTACGGTTTGATTACAGAGAGGCATATAAATCAATTGGCAATGGTGCAACCTTTAAACGGGATTTAATGAATTTTAGAGATGTGCGCACTTGTGTTTTCTTCCTTTGTGATAAGGTCGCCGCAAGGCTCAGAAAACATAATTATGAATGTTCGGCTTTGCAGGTGGGTATAAAGGATACCCATTTTCAGACAATTCAGCGTTCATCACAATTGCCATCGCCAACTGATTTATCATATGACTTGAGAAACGCGGTGCTTTCACTTATAGAAGCCAATGTTGATGTCGAAAAAGAGCCTATTCGTTCCTTAACTGTAACGGGAACAAAGCTTCTGAACGGTGATGATGTTTGCGAACAGATTTCTCTTTTGGATTTAGACTATCATATAAAAAGAGAAAAAGAACATCGACTTGAATGCACCAAAGACAATATTCGTCATAAATACGGACTTGGTACAATTACCCGATGTTCATTTATAGACAATGACTTCGGATTTTAAAATTGTCCATAGCACTTTTAAGAAAGGTGAAATAATATGAAATGCACCATAACAGATTTAAGGTCAAAAGAGGTTATAAATGTTGACAATGGTTGCCGTCTGGGTTGTGTTACAGATGTTGAAATCGATACCTGCACAGGCTGTCTTGTAAGCATAACGGTTTTTTGCGGAAGAGGTGTTTTCGGCTTCTGCGGAAGAGGAGAGGAAATTGTTGTTTGCTGGAAAGATATTGTTGTAATAGGTGACGATACAATTTTAGTAAGAAAAGGCGGAACAAAACTCCCATAGCTTTTGCTATGGGAGTAAGTGAAGATGTGAGAGTGAATAATGAAGAGTTGAGGGGAAGCTACGCTTCCAAACATCATATTATTTTCTCGTTTTATTATAAATTTTAGATTTAATATTATCAACAAGTGAAAGCTTTGTTTTGTCATTTACTTTCAACTCGTCAATTGTATAACCCTTTAAACTGAACTCTGCTTTATCGCTTTCGTAAAGGTCAACAATGCTACCATCGGAAAGCTCTGTAATGCAGGAATATACATAAGAAAACGGGTTTAAGCTATCAGTAACCTTCTTAATGTATTTCCATTCAACAATATTATCCTCGCCATAAAGACCGATTCTGATAACGCCCAGCTTTCTGGTTTTCTGCTGTGGACAAGCAAGAATAATTGCATCCTTACCGTCAATTTTCTTTGAGTAGTTTATAACAGAGAACATACAGTTTGAGCAATAAGAGAGCCCCTTGTCAATTGTATATTTACTCCAGGTTTCACCACCATCGGTTGAATCGGTATAGCTGATAAAGCCTGCGATATTTCTTGAATACATACGGAGTACGCCATTATTCATAAGTGCAAACTGACTTTCAGAGCTTTTTCCTGCCAAGCCTACCTGATTTGCTTTTTCGGAGCGGTGCCAGTTTTCCCCATCCTCGGTATAAATAACGCTTGTATATTCTCTGCTACCATTGTTATCGTAAATAGAGAAAAGAACTCTCTGCTTACCGTTTTTTTCGATGCAGATACCAACACCGGGGGAAAAGCCTGTGAAGCCATTTGAACCGATTTGCGTGTTGATAATTTTACCATCGGACCAGCTTTCGCCGTTATCAAAGCTTTTTCTTATCCAAAGATAGTAGGTAGGGTAAATTTTAATTGGTGCATAGGCATAGAAGATATTTGCGATAATGTCTTTATCATTCAGGCTTCCGTCTTTGTTCATTTGCTTTATAAGAACAGGGGAGAAAGCTTCGCCGATTTTCTGATAAATATTATAAAATTTGTCAACAAAATAATCGTTGTAGCTTGAATTATCAGAGAATTTTAAAACAGGTGCAAAGCCCGTTTCATCAAACTCGCCTACATAATAGGGATAGTGAGCCTTGTCAAGAGTTGTGCTTTCCGCTTTTTCGTGACTTGTTTTGTCGCAAAGAGCAAGCTTGCCGTCGATGAAGCCACTGCCTTTTCCGTAGGTACCTGCACTCCAGAGACCCATATATGCAGGGCAAGCGTCACAAGCATGATAAACAACACCATTCTTATCTTCGCACATTGCTGCATCGCAGAATGAAGCGGAGGTTGGAATTGCTTGGTTGTGGTCGCAGTCTTCCATATCATTGAAATGGTTTACCCATACAATATCAGACCATGTCTTGCAGTGGTCATCGGAATAACGAATAACAGTTTCAATATTTGCAGGGTCATCCGTTCCGTTACCGTAACGGATGTCGCCACCTGCAAGGACTCTACCATTTTTTAGAGTGAGTATTGATGGAATTCTGAACAATTTACTATTAGCAGTTCCTGCTGAATAAGGATTTGTAAAATTAGTCATTTTTTTCACCTTTTATAAATCAAACTATTCTGAATGTTTTAACCTCAAAGGGTGTAACGTTGAATGTGATTTTGTTGCCCTTTGCAGAAATTTCCTTTTCGTCAACTTCCATAAGATTTGTTTCATATACCTTTGAGAAAGGAAGATTAATTGTGAGTGTTCTTTCACCACGGACTCTTCTGCTCTGGTATACACGAACAATAATTCCGTTGCCGTCCTGAGCCTGTTTTACTGCATCAATAACAATATCGTCATTATCGCAGTTGATATAGCTATAGCTTTCAGGAAGTGTGCCATTTTTAGCAGTAACAGGGATACCCTTAAGAGCAAAATTGAGTTTGAATGCTTCCTGAACAGTGCCTCCTGTCTGCCAGGTGCCTGCGTGGGGATAGTAGGAATATGTGAAGCTGTGATGTCCTAAATCACCGTATCTGTCAGGTGTTGTGGGAGCACGAAGAAGAGTTATTCTCATTCTGCTGTTAAGAATGTCGTAACCATATTTGCAATCGTTGAGAATGCTTACACCATAATCACCCTCAGAAAGGTCTGCCCATTTATGAGCGCATTGCTCAAAGCGAGCAGCATCAAAGGATGAGTTGCGGTGAGTGGGGCGTTTGATAGCACCGTGAGCCGCCTCGAAGGTTGCTTCTGTGTTAAGTATGTTTACATCAAAAGCAGCCTTCATAACCTTGTCGCGTTCCTGCCAGTCAACCTCTGTTTCAAAGAGTAATTGTCTGCTGCCTGCGTAGAGAATAATGTTTTGTGAAATTGTTGATTTATTGAATTTTCTGACAACCTTAAGAACTGCTCTTACCGGTGAGCACTCTGTAATTTCAACGCTTTCTGCTTTTTCAAGAACCCATTTTTTCTTTTCGTAGTTCTGTTCAAGGTTCCAAGCAGTTTCGTGAATACATTTATCAATGAAAATTGAAATAACGTTACCCTTACCATCAAGAGTTTCACGATTGTTTTCTTTATCGAAAATAGAAGTAAGAATACCATTTTCGTCATAGGAAACTTTAAGAATTTCGTTTTCAATAATACCGTTACCGATTTTCACATTTTCTTTTGCTTCTGCTTCACAGAATGGGAAGAATTTGTAACCCATAGCAGGAACCTTGTCTGCAATAAATTCGGTGTATTCTTCACCGTCCTTTGTGAATACTCTTGAAAGAGCACCGATTTTCTTGTTGCCCTTAACAGTAACGGGAGCAGTTACCTCGTTTGAAATTAAGTTCCATACAACAACACCGTCTTTTTCTGCAGTAATGTTTGCGGTGATGCCCTCAAGAGCAGAACAGAAGATTTCTGTTCCATCCTTTTCAAGCTTTGCGAAATCAGGACGGCAGTCCTCCATTGCTTCGTGAATTGATGTGCCGGGAAGAATATCGTGGAACTGATTTTTAAGGAATAAGAGCCAAAGGTTCTGGAGCTTTTCAATATCATAACCGCCACCGAAAACGCCTGCCATTTCGCAACGGCTTAAAAGGAATTCGTTTTTGCGGTTGCCTTTTTTGATAAAGCCCTGGCTTGTGTATGTACCGCGATGATTTTCATAATAAAGCTCGTCGCAGTAGGTGGGAAGCTCCTCGCGGATTTTCTCTGCTTCAGCAAAGAATTCTGAAGGATGTCCCATTCTTGTTTTGGGAAGACCGGGGAAGCTTTTAAGTCTTTTTGCATTTTCAAGCATTCTGTAGGTGCTTCCTCCGCCACCGTCGCCATAGCCAAACATACCGAAGCCTGTTTTTAAAACATGCTTCAAATCATTGTTAAAGGAAGCAGCGCAAACCTGCTTGGGGTCATAATCGCCCTGATAATGAGAACGCTGGTTTAATGCAAGAATTTCAGAGCCGTCAGCACCCTTCCATTTGAAAAGAGTGTGAGGGAAGCGGTTTGTGTCCTGATTCAAAAGCTTTGTTGTGATGAAATATTTCATACCACTCTTTTTAATAATCTGAGGAAGAGCGTAGGAGAAGCCAAAGCAGTCGGGAAGCCAATATGTATCGGATGAAACGCCGAATTCCCTAAGGAAAAATTCTCTGCCGTAAAGAAGCTGACGAATCATACTTTCACCTGATGCAATATTTGTGTCACATTCAACCCAGGTGTTACCAACAATATTCCATTGACCGTTTTTAACCTTTTCTTTAATTCTCTCGTAAAGCTCAGGATAATTCTTTTTAATCATATCGTAGGCAATGGCCTGGCTCTGAGTGAATGTGAATTCGGGGTAAACATCCATAAGAGCAAGGTTATTTGCAAATGTTCTTGCGCTCTTTCTTTCTGTTTCCTGAATTCTCCAGAGCCACGCAATATCAATATGAGAGTGTCCGTCAAAAATAACCTCTGAGGGTGCAGTATATTCAATTTCAGCAAGCTTTTTATCAAAATGCTCGCAGGCAATTGCAATTGATTTTCTTGTTTCTTCTTCGGGGAAATCAAAATCAACAAGGTGAAGAGAATCATCAAGAACTTTATAAACGCTTTCTTTTATAAACTCGTCCTTAATGCAGGGGAGTGCATCCCAGGCTGTAACACAGTTAAGATAGAATTTTTCGCAAATTTCATCAACTACTGCAAAGTTTGCAAATTTAAGAGTGTATTCGCATTCTTTTTTACCTGCCATAGCATCATTACAGAAGCCTGCAGAGTCAACGCAAGCCTCAAGCTCAATTTCCATAGGCTCGCCAAAGGTAAGAAAATTTTCTGTGATATTAACAGTTTCTCTGCCAACCCAACCGCTCTTTTCTCTTGAAGAAACGGAGTTTGCGATTTTGCCGTTGATTCTTATAAGAATTTCACCGCCAAAATCAAGGTTGAGATATATTTTCTGTCCCTTGAAGCTTTCAGGGAGAGTAACAGTTGTTTTGAAAATTCTTGCACAGTCATAGCGTGCAAACCAATGGTCACCGAGCTTGAGTGTTTCTTTGGTTTCGGGGTAGAATTTGTGTTCGCCCTCGCCGAGATAATCACCATCATAGGTTTCCCATTCGGGCATATTAACGCTTTCTTTAATGCAGTATTTATTTAACTGCTTCAGCATATCGAATAAAACGCCTTGTTTTGGTGTTTTCATAGTATCAACTCCTGATTTTCCCAATATATCCTAATAATACCATATAGACAAATATGGGGCAATAAAAGAATTTGAAAAATAGGGGTTAAAATATAACAAAAATTATTGATGTAAATTGGTATTGTTGATATAATACAATATTAGAAAACTATGATAAGAGGTGAGAGCATGGCAGATAAGTTTATTTTGCATAGTAACTATAAGCCCACAGGTGATCAACCTGAAGCAATTGAAAAGCTTGTTGATGGTGTGAATAAAGGTTATATGGAACAGACCCTTTTAGGTGTAACAGGTTCAGGTAAAACCTTTACAATGGCAAATGTTATTGAAAAGCTTAATCGCCCTACCCTCGTTCTCGCTCATAATAAAACTCTCGCCGCGCAGTTGTGTTCTGAATTTAAAGAGTTTTTTCCTGAAAACGCGGTTGAATATTTTGTTTCTTATTACGATTACTATCAGCCCGAAGCATATATTCCCACAACTGATACCTATATTGAAAAGGATAGCGCGGTAAACGATGAAATTGATAAGCTGCGCCATTCTGCAACATCCGCTCTTTCTGAAAGACGAGATGTAATAATCGTTGCCAGTGTTTCTTGCATCTATACTCTCGGTGACCCAATTGACTATCGTAGTATGGTTATTTCTCTTCGTACGGGTATGCAAAAGGACAGAGATGAGCTCATTGCAAAGCTTGTTGATATTCAGTATGAAAGAAACGATGTCAGCTTTACTCGTAACAAATTCAGAGTAAAAGGAGATACAGTTGAAATTTTCCCAGTTTATTCTTCTGAAACTGCATACAGAATTGAATTTTTCGGTGACGAAATAGACAGGATTTCTGAAATTCATCCTCTTACGGGTGAGGTTAAATGTACCCGCTCCCATGTGGCAATTTACCCTGCATCACACTATGTAGTTGAGCATGATAAAATGGAAAAAGCTCTTGAAAACATTTATAATGAAATGGAAAGCAGGGTAGAAGAATTCAAATCTCAGGGCAAGCTTCTTGAAGCCCAGAGAATTCAGCAAAGAACACTTTATGATATTGAGATGCTTCGTGAAACAGGATTTTGCAAGGGTATTGAAAACTATTCCCGAGTTATGTCGGGTAGAAAACCCGGTGTAGCACCACATACGCTCCTTGATTATTTCCCGGATGATTTTGTTCTTTTCGTTGATGAATCCCATGTTACTCTTCCTCAGGTCAGGGGTATGTACGGTGGTGACCGTTCAAGAAAGGAAAGCCTTGTGGAATTCGGTTTCAGGCTTCCATCGGCTTTTGATAACAGGCCCTTGAAATTTAATGAATTTTATGATAAAACCCATCAAAAAATATTTGTGAGTGCAACTCCCGGTGACCTTGAAAAAGAAAAGAGTGCACAGATTGCCGAGCAGGTTATTCGCCCAACCGGTCTTCTTGACCCTGAGGTAAGTGTCCGTCCTACAGAAGGGCAGATTGATGACCTTATTTCGGAAATCAATATGAGGGTTGCAAAAAAAGAGCGCGTTTTAGTCACCACTCTCACTCGCAAAATGGCAGAGGATTTAACGGACTATTTAACTGATTACGGCATTAAAGTACGCTATATGCACTTTGATGTTGATACCATTGAACGAATGGAGCTTATTCGCGATTTGCGATTAGGTGAGTTCGATGTGCTTGTAGGAATTAACCTTTTAAGAGAGGGTCTTGATATTCCTGAGGTTTCTCTTGTTGCAATCCTTGATGCAGATAAAGAGGGCTTCCTCAGAAGCGAAACCTCACTTATTCAGACCATAGGCCGTGCCGCACGAAATGCAGACGGTCAGGTTATTATGTACGCGGATGAGGTAACAGGCTCAATGGAAAGGGCTATAAATGAAACCTACCGCAGACGCGAAAAGCAGATGAAATATAATGAAGAGCACGGCATTGTTCCTCAGACTATTAAAAAGGATGTCCGTGAAATTCTTGAAATCAGCTCAAAAGATAATATTCAGGAAAGAGTTGCAAAACGCAGACTTTCCGAAAGAGAAAAGAATGAGCTTATTGAAAAGCTTACTAAAGAAATGCGTGCTGCCGCACAGCTTCTTGAATTTGAACATGCGGCATATTTACGCGATCAGATAGAAAAAATCAGAAACGGAAAATAAATTTATTTATGGAAAAGAATTTAATTGTAAAAGGTGCAAGAGAGCATAATCTGAAAAATGTCAGCGTGGAGATTCCCCGTGATAAGCTTGTTGTTTTCACCGGGCTTTCAGGCTCAGGTAAATCATCTCTTGCTTTTGACACAATCTATGCCGAAGGGCAAAGAAGATATATGGAAAGCCTTTCTTCATATGCAAGGCAGTTCCTTGGTATTATGGAAAAGCCCGATGTTGATAGCATTGACGGGCTTTCTCCCGCTATTTCCATTGACCAGAAAACAACATCTAAAAACCCCCGTTCAACTGTTGGTACAGTTACGGAGATTTATGATTATTTAAGGCTTTTGTATGCCCGAATAGGTATTCCTCATTGTCCTGTTTGCGGCAAGGAAATTGCAAAGCAGTCCATTGACCAGATAGTTGATAAGGTTTTGCTTCTGGAAGAGGGTACAAAGTTTCAGATCTTAGCCCCCATAGCAAAAGGCAAAAAAGGTGAATTCCAAAAAGAACTTGAAAGTGTAAGGAAATCAGGCTATTCAAGAGTAAGAATAGACGGCATTATGTATGACCTTTCGGAAAAGGTTAAGCTTGAAAAGAATATCAAGCATAACATTGAGGTTATTGTTGACCGTCTTATTATGAAAGACGGTATAAATTCACGTTTAACCGATTCTCTTGAATCTGCATTTTCTCTCACAGAGGGAACGGCAATTGTTGATGTTATCGGTGGAGAAGAAATTCTCTTTTCACAGAATTTTGCTTGCCCTGAGCACGGCTCTTGTATGGATGAATTAGAGCCCAGAATGTTCTCATTCAACAATCCCTTCGGTGCTTGTCCCACTTGCTCAGGATTAAGTGTGTTTATGCGTGTTTCCGAGGATTTGATTGTTCCCAATAAAAAGCTTTCAATCAATGAGGGTGCAATAAATGGTGCAGGCTGGAGCAAAAGTGATTCAAGTACTATTTCGGGTATGTATTACAACGCTCTTGCAGATAAATATAATTTTACTCTCGATACTCCATTTAATAAGATTTCACCCGAGGGTCAGAAAGCAATTTTCTACGGCACAAATGGTGAACGTATAAAAATGGTCCGTGAAAATGAATACGGCAGCGGAACATATATGACTGAGTTTGAGGGTATTATCAATAACCTTGAGCGTCGTTACAGAGAAACCACAAGCGACTGGTCGAGAAGAGATATTGAGCAGTATATGACTGCCTGCCCTTGTCCTGACTGTAAAGGTGCAAGATTAAAACCCGCACCCTTGGCAGTTACTGTTGGCGGTATAAACATTAAAGAATTTACCGATATGTCAATTGGTGACGAGCTGAAATTTATAGAAAATCTTGAGTTAAGTGAAAAAGAGCAGATTATCGGTAAGCAGATTGTTAAGGAAATCAAATCAAGACTTGCGTTTCTTTGTAATGTGGGACTTGATTATCTCACTCTTTCTCGTAATTCCGGCACTCTTTCAGGCGGTGAAAGTCAGCGTATCAGACTTGCGACACAGATAGGCTCTTCTCTTATGGGTGTTTTATATATTCTCGATGAACCAAGCATTGGTCTTCATCAGAGAGATAATGAAAAGCTTCTTACCTCTCTTAAAAATCTTCGTGATTTGGGCAATACACTTATAGTTGTTGAGCACGATGAGGACACAATGAATGAAGCAGATTTCATTGTTGATGTTGGCGTTGGTGCAGGTGTTCACGGTGGTGAAATTGTTTGTGCCGGTACAGTTGAAGATATTAAGAAATGCGAACGCTCACTTACAGGGCAGTATCTTTCAGGTAAAAAGAAAATTGAAGTGCCTGAAAAACGTCGTAAAGGGAACGGGAAATTTCTTGAAATCAAAGGTGCAAAGCAGAACAATCTTAAAAATATTGACGTAAAAATTCCTTTAGGTGAATTGGTGGTTGTTACTGGTGTTTCAGGCTCGGGTAAATCATCATTAATTAATGAAATTCTTTATAAAAAGCTTGCAACGGAGCTTAATAATGCAAAGAAATTTGCAGGTAAGCATGATGAAATTTCAGGTCTTGAAAATTTAGATAAAGTAATTGACATTGACCAGTCACCAATCGGCAGAACTCCTCGTTCAAATACTGCAACCTATACAGGTGTTTTCAATGATATAAGAGCTCTTTTCGCTTCCACTCAGGATGCAAAGGCAAAGGGCTATGACCAAGGTCGCTTTTCCTTTAATGTCAAGGGCGGACGTTGTGAAGCCTGCGAGGGTGACGGTATTATAAAAATCGAAATGAACTTCCTTTCGGATGTTTATGTGCCATGTGAGGTTTGCCGAGGTGCAAGGTATAACAGAGAAACTCTTGATGTTAAATATAAGGGTAAAAGCATCAGCGATGTTCTTAATATGACTGTTGAAGAGGCTATGAATTTCTTTGAGAATATACCTAAAATCCGAAATAAATTGCAGACTATTTTTGATGTTGGTTTAGGTTATATCACTCTTGGTCAGTCTGCAACAACTCTTTCGGGCGGTGAAGCTCAGAGAGTTAAGCTTGCAACAGAGCTTTCAAAAAAATCAACAGGTAAAACAATTTATATTCTCGATGAGCCAACAACAGGTCTTCATACTGCCGATGTCAAGAAGCTTCTTGAGGTTATCAATAAGCTTGTTGATGCAAACAATTCGGTGATTGTTATTGAGCATAACCTTGATGTAATTAAAACTGCAGACCATATTATTGACCTTGGTCCCGAGGGCGGTAACGGTGGTGGCGAAATCGTTGCTGAGGGCACACCCGAAGAGGTTGCAAAATGCAAAAAATCCTATACGGGAAAATATTTAAAAGCCTTGTTAAAAGTATAAAGATGATATATAATCTTTGTAAGTCGCCAGTTGCCAGCCGCCAGCCACCAGCTTCGGGATCTGCGGTCGGCATTATAAAGTAAGAAAAGAGGTATAATATGAAAGCAAATGAAAGTATCCCTAATTTTGACATAAAAGTAAGGGAAAATACAAACTATGCAATCAAAAGCATAAAAAATGTGTGTAAGAATTTCGGTCCTCGTCCTGTTGGTAGCGAGGCAGAGAAAAATGCACAGGAATATATGAAGGCAGACCTTGAAAAATTCTGCGATGAGGTTAAGAGAGAGGAATATAAATGCAGCGATAAAGCATTTATGGCTTGGGTACCCATCGGTGCTGCTCTTCTTATTCTCTCAACAATTATGTTTACATTAGGTATCAGCATTGCAGGTCTTATTCTTTCTGCGCTCACCCTTTTCTTTGTTGTTGCAGAATTCATTTTCTATAAACCTGTTCTTGACCCATTCTTCCCTAAGGTTACAAGCGGTAATGTTTATGGTGTGAGAAAAGCAAGTGGCGAAACAAAAAAACGTATTATTTTAAGCGGTCATACCGACTCTGCTTTCGAGTGGACCTATACATATAAAGGCGGCAGACCTGTTGTTGCTACTATTATTGTAACTGCAGTTATTGCTATTCTTCTTGGTATAGGTGGTAACATTTACGGTCTTATTCACGGTGGTGCAGTAAGCGGTATTGTTTGGGGCGAAAACGGTAACATTGCTCTTCGTATTATTGCAATTGTAATGTATATTACAGTTCCGATTCTCGTTATGGCTTTCAGATTCTGTAACTATAAATTACCCGTTATGGGCGCAAACGATGACCTTTCAGGTTGCTTTATTTCTTGTGCTGCTATGAAATATCTTGCAGATAATGACATCCGCTTTGAAAATACTGAGGTTGCAGTTCTTTGCGCAGGTGGTGAAGAAGCAGGTCTTCGCGGTTCAAAGGCTTTTGCAAAAGCAAATAAAGAAATGCTTAACGATGGTGTTGAAACTGTATTTGTTTCTTTCGATACAATCCGTGAGCTTGAATTTGCAAAAATTTATGAAAAAGATATGACCGGTATGGTTAAAAATGACCGCAGAGTTGCAGAGCTTTTGCAGACCGCTGCAAAAACTGTTGGTATTGATGTTCCTATTGGTACAATTGAGCTCGGTTCAACTGATGCTGCGGCAATGTCTCAGGCAGGTGTTCCTGCAAGTGCATTCACTGCTATGGACCCCACTCCTGCAAGATATTATCACACTCGCCTTGATACTGCAGATAACCTTTCTGCTCAGGCAATTGACACAGGTGTTAAGGTTGCTCTTGAAACAGTGTTCCTTTATGATGAAAAGGGTATCTGATTATGAATAAAAATCATAAAATAACAGGTAACGGACCTCTTCTCGATAAAAACGGTGTTCTTCGCGAACCCGGTTGGGCAAATTCTCTTGTTTTTGATTATTCACCCGATATGGTGGCAAAGTCTAAAAAAAACCGCCTTAAAGAATGGGATTATTATCTCATTATGAATAGCGAAGGCAAATATGCTCTTTCTTTCACATTTGATGATAACAGATATATGGGGCTTGTTTGTTGCTCGGTTTTCGACTTTGAAACAAAGGAAAAATTCGATTGCACCGAAGCACAGATTATGCCAAACGGCAAATTGAAGCTTCCCGTTACAAGCGAAAAGGGTGATATCGCCTTTAAGTCTAAAACCTGCGACTATCACATTGACCGCACAGAAGAGGGTAGGCATATTTACTGCAAATATGAAAGATGCTTTAATCACACAGACCTTGAAGCAGATATATATCTGAAGCAACCGCCAATGGACACAATGGTTATTGCAACTCCTTGGAAGGAGGATAAAAAGGCATTCTATTATAACCAAAAAATAACTTGTATGAATGCAAGTGGCTATGTTAAGGTTAAAGGCAGAACCTATACCTTTGACTCCGAAAAGGATTTCGGTATTCTTGATTGGGGTAGGGGTGTATGGACATATAACAACACCTGGTATTGGGGTATCGGTTGCGGACTTGTTGACGGCAAACCCTTTGGCTATAACATCGGTTATGGCTTTGGTGATACCTCCAATGCAAGTGAAAATATGCTTTTCTATGACGGAAAATGCCATAAGCTTGATTTGGTTGATTTCGGTATACCAACAGGTAATGTTATGGATGAATGGATTATGACCTCCAACGATAACCGCTTTAATATGAGGTTCAAGCCCTTCTTCAATGACCATACCAATATAAGCGTAGGCGTTATCTGCGAAAAAGCAGAAAAGCTCTTCGGTATGCTTAACGGCACCGCAGTTCTTGATGATGGAACTGTTCTTAATATTGAAAACATTCCTGTGTTCCACGAAAAAGTACATCATAAATGGTAAGAAAAAACCGCTTGACCGAGAGGTCAGGCGGTTTTTTAGTGAAGAGTTAAGAGTGAATAGTGAAGAGGTTCGGGGCGCGAAAATGCGCCGTAGAAGAATTTGTAAAAGTAATGCGAAGCCTATCCCTCTTTTTTTACCCTAAAGGTAAAAAAGGAGGGGGGACCGCGTCAGCGGTGGGTGGTACACTAAAAAATATTTAGTTGACAAACTCATCTTTGTTTGCTATATTAAAATTGTGCTATTTGAGATAGCACAATTTACAGAAAAGGAGGTCATTTGTTGATACGCATAGATAATCACAGCAGAACGCCCATATTTGAGCAGATAAAAGAGCAGATTCTCAATAAAATAACTCTTGGCGAGTTGAAGCCCGGTGATAAATTGCCACCAATCAGGCAGTTGGCATCGGATTTGAACCTGAATGTTAACACAATTAAACGAGCATTCAACGAGCTTGAAGATGCAAATGTTATTTATTCTGTTCAGGGTAGCGGTGTTTTTATAAGCGAAAAGGCTATTGCTAATAAAATTATTCTAAAAAATGCAGAGCAGGAGTTTACCGCTTCAGTTCTTTCTGCAAAGGCAAAGGGTTTAACCCTGAATGATGCAATTGACCTTGTTAATAAAATTTACGGAAAGGGTGAGGGTGTTGATTGAAATAAAAGGTGTTACTAAAAAATATGGGGACTATACCGCAATAGAAAATGTTAATATCACCGTTGAGGATTCTTCGGTTTACGGTATAGCAGGCTTTAACGGTTGCGGTAAAACCACTCTTCTCAATGTGTGTGCAGGAGTTTTCAAGGCAGAAGAGGGTGTAGTTTTACTCGATGGCGCAGATGCTTTTGATAATTCCAAAGAACGAAAAGAAATGTTTTATCTCACGGATGACACTTGGTTTCCTGCAAAAAACTCTGTTTTAAGCTCTGCAAAATACTATGCTGAATATTTTCCAAATTTTGATTTTGATGTTTTGCAAGAGGTTTGCGATTTATTCGGGCTCAATTCCAAAGCCAATATCAAATCACTTTCAAAGGGTATGAAAAAGCAGGCAGGCCTTGCAATTGCCTTTGCCGCTTCTCCAAAATATCTTTTAATTGACGAAACCTTTGACGGACTTGACCCCCATAAAAGAGAAATTCTCCGTAAGCTTTTGCTGGAATACATAAATACAACAGGAGCATCGGTTATAATAAGCACCCACAACCTTGCTGATATTTCAGATTTATGCGACCATATCGCAATAATCAATGGTAAAAGCGTTATACTTAATTGTGCTATTGAAGATATCAGCGAGCATTACAGAAGAGTTTATATGACCTTTGAAAATTCAGTAAATGAAGAGCTTTTCAAAGGCGTTAATTACAGAAAATGCGAGTTGACCGAAAGAACTGCAACACTCCTCATTTGCGGTGATGTGGAAAAGGAAATTGAAAAGCTATCCGCCCTTGGTGCAGTGAAAATGGAAAGCGAGGTTCTCACACTTGAAGAAGTATTTTCAGAAGAAACGGAGGCGATTACTGATGACGGAAAAATCAAATCAGTCTTCAGGAAAAAGAGGATTTAACTTACCACATGTGTTTGACAAGTCTGTTGTTATTTTGTTGGTTGTTTATGCTGTGATTCTTATGAGTGAATTGCTTGACCAGGTGTCGGGCGGATACTTTTCGTATCGCTACTATGACGAGGAATTCAGGAATGTATCAAGCATAACCTTTATTGCGGGATTAATAGTTTCTTTTGTTCAATTCAGATTCCTGCAGGTGAAAACAAAATGCCTGACAATATTAAGTCTGGGTGAATCCAGAAAAAGCCTTTTCAGGAAAAAATTCTGGGTGCCCCTTGTAATTATGACTGTGATTACTGTTGGAGTTTATGTTGCACTTTTATTTTCTGATGAGGATTTAAAGAAGTATTTTAATGTTCTGGCAGATGAGTATTTTGCCAATATGTTAATTTCCTTATTGCCCCTTGTTGTTGGTTATACTGTAGGTGCTTTTTCCAGCATTTTATGTGGCAAAACAAGTGAAACAATTGTTTTTGGTGCATCAATTTGTGCATTTCCCTTCGCTGTATTCAATGTTGTTGATGCTGTTTTTTCATTGAGCTTAAAAGGCTATTATACTGTTGCAGCTGAATATGTGAGCTTTTCAAATTACATAGCGGCAGATGGTAATGAGGTTACAACGATTTTATCACTGTTTGATCCGTTATATACTTTGAATCCCAATATATACGGTTTTGCAAATCGTAATTATTCAACTAATCTTTGGTATGAAACCCCGGCATTTTATATTATCAAAAACCTTGTCTGGGTTGGTATTCTGATTTTTGCTGTATTCTTGCTTGAAAATCATTTCGTCAAAAGATTCAAAGCCGAATTCTGCAATAAGTCAGGTGAAAATAAGCTGGTAGTAATAATGTGCTCTCTGACCTCGTATTTACTTGTTGTAGTAGCTTGTATGAGTTCATTTTATCAAGCTCTGTTGGTTGATGCAACACCAATAGCCTCAGCATTTATGTTGCTTGTTTCTTTGCTTTTGGCAATGATTCTGACATTAATAATCATTGCGTTGCTTTACAGAAAAGCACTCCATATCGGGCATAGCTTTTTCGGTATGGGCTTTGCGGCAGGTATAAGCTTGATTGTTTATCTGATTTCTGTTACAGGCTGCTTTGGTTATTCCACTTATATGCCCGATACTCAAAAAATCAAATCGATTATGGTGAGTGATATAGCAGGAGTTTTGAATAAATATTCTGATAGCTTTTTTTATGCTCCTTCTGAAAGTGCAGCTGTGGATATTTCCTTTAAAACTCCGGAAGAAATTGATTTGATAAAGGACATTCACAAATTTGTTATGAATGATAAAAAGCACAATACTAATGAGAGCTTTTCAGTTGTTTATGAGCTCGAAAACGGAGAACTGATTTACAGAACTTATACTTGTGTGAGTAATGAAGCTTGTGAAAAAGTAAGCGCACTTTGGGAAACACCGACTGTCCGAAGTTTCTATAAGATTATTTTAAATCAGGATGAAGAGTTGAATAGTACGGGATTGAATACATATTGGACATCCTGGGAAAAAGCCTTTTCATTCAATACAAACAGTAAACTTATCAAAGGTAGCGGTTATTATGATGATTACTATTCTGATAGCGAAAGCTTAGGCTATAAAACAATTGCTGCTGCGGATTCTTTGGTTGTTTATTCGAAGGATGATGAATTTGCTTGTATTACTAATGAGGAAATATCATCTGAAAATATGGAAAAGCTTAAAAAAGCCATTTACACGGATTATATGAATATGAGTGCTGTTCAACACTATAATCCTCAGAAACAGCTAGGTGTTATAAGCCTGGCATCCTGTAAGGCCTTGATAGAATATGAAAGCGATTATTGGGACGAGGAATATGATGGTGAGCTTACAGCAAGGCTGGTGCTTTCTAACAACGAAGACTCTTTATACAGATTTCCTGTAACCTCCGATATGGTTAACACAATAAAGGTGCTGAAGGATGTAGGTGCTTATAAATATTTTGATTTGGAGACTAAAATAGCAGAAGCACATTTAATAGATTCTCGAAAATTACTTAGCTGGTACCACAAGAATATCGGCCTGGAGCGTATGATGGTGGCAGGTATATCAGACGGTGTGCCGACAGGTTTTTCATATAGCTGGGAGAATTATGGAATGAGCACATATTTAATGTGGGGCTGTGGATATATTCCAAAGGAAGCCTATGATGGTGAGGCCTGGGAATACTATCAGCCTATTGCTGAAAGCGATATTGAAAAGCTTACACCTGAAGAAGCAGAAAGGCTTCGTGAAGATGCCTTTATGAACTATAATTCCGGAGATGGTTGCAAATTCCTTGTAATGAAATATACAGACGGAACGGCAAATATGCTTGTGATTCCTAAATAAAAATAACAAGTCAGTCCGAAATGACTGACTTGTTATTTTTATGTGTAATTATTTAAGCTTGTGAATGAATAACCCACTCAACAGTTTCGGCTCAAACCAGGTTGATTTTGGTGGCATAATCATATTTGCATCGGCGATTGACATAAGGTCGTCGAGAGTTGTGGGGTACATTGAAAATGCAACCGTCATATCCTCTTTACAACGTTTTTCAAGCTCTTTAAGTCCGCGGATACCACCAATAAAGTCAATTCTTTTATCTGTTCTCGGGTCACCGATTGCAAGGATGGGAGTGAGAAGATTTTTCTGAAGAATTGAAACGTCAAGCTGGTCAACGGGGTTGTTTTCATCAAATGTGCCGTCCTTTGCGGTAAGCTTATACCATTTTTCTCCAAGATACATACCAAAGGTGTGCTTTTCTTCGGGATGATAAGCACCATCGCAGGAAGCAAGCTCAACATCGAATTTTTCGTTGATTTTGTCAACGAATTCTTCCTCAGTGTTGCCGTTTAAATCCTTAACAACTCTGTTATAATCCATAATTTCAAGGCTTTCGGCAGGGAAGAGAACTGCAAGGAAAAAATTGAATTCTTCTGTTCCGTCAAAGTCAGGATTTTGTTCACGACGCATTTTTGCAACATTAACTGCAGAAGCACATCTGTGGTGACCATCTGCAATATAGAAATCGCCAACCTGACCTAAAAGCTCGGAAAGCTCTTTGCAAGTTTCTGCGTTGTCAATTACCCATACAGTATTAGCGATGCCGTCATCAGTAACAAAATCATAAACTGGGGCATTCTTTTTCTGTTCTTCTATTATTGAATTTACTTTGTCGTTATCTCTGTAGCAAAGGAAAATAGGACCTGTGTTTGCATCACAGGTATCAACGTGGCGGATACGGTCAGCCTCTTTGTCTGCACGGGTCAATTCGTGCTTTTTAATGCGGTTTTCAATATAATCATCAACCCAGGCGCAACCTACAAGACCTGTTTGCTCTCTGCCATTCATAATCTGACGGTAAATATAGAAGCAAGGTACTTCATCCATAGCACAGATACCGTCTTTTTCAAGATTTTCGAGGTTTTCTTTTGCTTTTTGATAAACCTCAGGGCTATAAAGGTCTGTGCCCTCGGGCAAATCTATTTCTGCTTTATCAACGTGAAGAAAAGAATAAGGATTGCCAACAACCATATCCTTTGCTTCTTGGCTGTTCATAACATCATAGGGGAGCGCAGCAACGCGAGAAGCGTATTCGGGTGTTGGTCTGAGTGCTTTAAAAGGTCTGAAAACTGCCATGTATAATACCTCCAAGGGTTATAATTCTACAATTCATTGTACTTTATTTAATTAATTCTTGTCAATAATATTATTGCATTTTAAAAATCAGTATGATATTTTATTTTTATAAAATTTTTCAAAAGGATACTAAAATGGATTTTAAAAGAATAATGACCTACTGCGGTAATCTGCAGTTAAATAACAACAGAACTTGGTTTCACGAAAACCACGACGAATATGATTTGGCTAAAAAGGATTTTTTAGGCTTTATTGACAGGCTTCGTTTTGTGATAAATGATGAAGCTCCTGACATTGGAAAATCCATAATGTATATGGAGCCGAGAGAGTGGATGTATAGAGTGGCGAGAGATATGCGTTTTCACAAAAACGGACCACCCTATAATCCGTCTTTCAGAGCATATATTTCACCTGATAGAAAATCCTGGTTGCCCATTGGTTATTTCTTGTGTGTTGCCCCGGGTCGCTCTTGCTTCGGAACGGGTTTGTGGTGTGATACAACTGCGAAAATGAACAATATTCGCCACTATATTTCGAAGCATTTTGACGAGTTTCAGGAGATTTTAAAAGAAACAAATATTTCAATTAATGGTGATAAGCTCAAATCAATGCCCCGAGGCTTTTCTGCAGATGACCCTGCGGCAGAATATATCAAAATGAAAAACTGGGAAATGATTTATTTTATACCTGATGAAGATATTGATGACTTTGAAGATTTTCTGCAAGAGTTAACCTTTTTCATAAGGCAAATGGAACCAATGAGAAGATTTCTTCTCAAAGCCGCAAAGCATGTAAAAAATCAAAGACCGGAGTTTGAGTGGTAAAAAACGACTTGCGAGAGCAATTCGTTTTTTAGCGAATAGCAAATAGCAGATAGCTAACAGCTGATTGCTAACGACTATTTGCTTTTTATCTGTTAACTATTTATCATTCATTGTTGACAAAATATGTTGTTTAATTGTATAATATAAACTGTATAAATTTATGGAAAGATGGGGTGTTTTTTATGTCTAAAAAAACCGTATTCTTAACCGGTTCATCAGGTACAATGGGGTGGGCAGGTTTTAAGGAACTCTATGCAAAGAAGAATCTTTATAATATCGTTCTTCTTAACAGAGGTAGCCAGAAAAACAAGGACAAATTCAAGGATTATGAAAACGATCCTGCAGTTAAGCTTGTTTGGGGTGACCTTACAAATTATGAAGATGTTCTCGAATGTGTAACAGGTGCAGACTATGTTCTTCATGTAGGTGGTATGGTTTCTCCCGCAGCAGACTATTATCCCGTTAAAACTCAGAAAACAAATGTAACAGCAGCGCAGAATATTGTTAACGCTGTTAAAGCTCAGCCCAATGCCGACGATATTAAGGTTGTTTACATAGGTACTGTTGCTGAAACAGGTGACAGAAATGCTCCTATCCATTGGGGTAGAACAGGTGACCCTCTTAAAGTCAGTGTGTATGACCACTATGCTATCAGTAAGATTAAAGCAGAGGCTGTTTTTGCAGAATCAGGTCTTAAGCATTGGGTATCACTTCGTCAGTCAGGTATTCTTTACCCTGCAATTCTCAAAAACCTTGAGCCTATCATGTATCATGTTCCGATTAATGGTATGCTTGAGTGGGCAACTGTTGAAGATTCAGGTCGTCTTCTTGCAAATGTTTGCGGTGATGTTATTCCTGAAGAATTCTGGTGAAGATTCTATAACATCGGTTCAGGTGAACAGTATAGAATTACTAACTACGAATTTGAAGAACTCCTTCTCGGCACACTTGGTCTTGGCTCACCCAAAAAACTCTTTGATCCTCATTGGTTCACAACCCGTAACTTCCACGGTCAGTGGTACTACGATGGTGATGACCTTGAAAAATATTGCCACTTCCGTGCAAATATTCCCGTTAAGGATTATTTCAAGGGAATGATGAAGAATGTTGAATCCTACTATAAATTAGCATTCCTTGCAAAGCCCTTTGCACCCATTCTTAAGAAACTCTGGATGAAGAAGATTGCAGAGACTCCCGAGTATGGTACACTCTGGTGGGCAGCAAATAAAGTTGATGTAAGAATGAAAGCCTACTATGGTAGCATGGAAGAATACGAGAAGCTTCCCAGAAAATGGGAGGATTTCAATATCGTTATTCCTGCAAAGCAGACAACAGCAGATGATGTTGTAGTTCTCGACCATGGTTATGACGAAACAAAGGATTTCGATTCACTTACTCTTGAAGATCTTCAAAAGGCTGCAGAGTTCAGAGGCGGTAAATGTCTTGCAACAGAAATCGTTGATATGTACACTCCTGTTAAATGGGTAAGTGCAAGAGGCAACGAATTTGAAATGAGCCCCAACCTTGTTCTTAAAGGTGGTCACTGGTGTCCTGCTGAACTTCCCTGGCCCTGGAACTATGATGAAGAAGCAAGAATCAATCCTTTCTTTGCACAGGTATGGGATCGCGAAGGCGAAAACAATGTATATGGTCCTGAAATCTTTGATAACTTTAAGGAGAAGGTTACAGAATGAAAATTTTTATGATTGGCGGCACAGGCCTTCTTGGTTGTGAAGCTGCAAGAATATTTATTGAAAGAGGTCATGAAGTAACAAGCGTTGCTCTTCCTCCTCTTCCCGAAGGTGCTCCTATTCCTTCCGAAATGAAACTTGAGTTCTGCAATATCTATGAGAAATCAGATGATGAAATTCGTGAACTTCTCAAAGGTCACGATTGCTTCGTTTTCGCTGCAGGTATTGACGAAAGAGTTGAATTCCCTGCACCCGTTTATGATGCATACTATAAATATAATATTGCACCTCTTAAAAGAATTCTTCCTCTTTGTAAAGAGGTTGGCGTTAAGAGTGCTGTTATTCTCGGTTCCTACTTTGCATATCTTGCAAAAGAAAGACCCGATATGAAGCTTACAGAAAAACATCCCTACATCAGAAGCCGTATTGACCAGGAAAATGTTGCATTCTCCTTTGCAGACGAAAGCTTCGATGTATCTGTCCTCGAGCTTCCCTATATTTTTGGTACTCAGCCCGGTAGAAAGCCTGTTTGGGTTATCCTTATCGAGCAGATTAAGAGAATGGATAAGCTTCCCTTCACAATGTATCCCGGTGGCGGTACTGCTATGCTTACAGTTCGTCAGGTTGGTGAAGTTATCGTTGGTGCGGCTGAAAAATCAAAAGGCGCAAAGGCTTGGCCCATCAGTATGTATAACCTTACATGGAAGGAATTCCTTAAAATCGTTTATGCCGCAAGAGGTATGGGCGAAAACCGTAAGATTATCAGCGTTGCTCCCTGGATGATGAGAATGGGTCTTGGTGGCGTTAAGAAAGAATACGCTGAAAAGGGAATTGAAAGCGGTATTGATGTTGACGGACTTGCAGATATTATGGATGTTAACCTCTTTATTCCCGATCGTTTTTCAAAAGAACTCGGCGCTACTGATGATGATATCAAAGCAGCAATCTATGATTCTATTAAAGTTTCACAGGCTGTTTATGATGGAACAGTTGAGTTGTTAGGTATGAAGGGCGAATAATCTCCACGCAATCTGACAAAAATTCAATTGCTCGATTTAAAAAGTAATAATTAAACATAATCTCCCATATATTTGGTATAGAAATATATGGGAGGATTTTTATGTTTAATGACTATGATGAAAGAGCAGTAGAGCTTGGAAGATACATAACCGAAAACAAAGCAACGGTGAGAGCTACGGCAAAAAAATTTGGTGTGTCGAAATCGACAGTGCATAGTGATATAACAACTAAGCTTAAGAGGATTGACCCTGCTTTATATTCGGAGGTCAGAAAGGTTCTTGATATAAATAAAGAAGAAAGGCATATCAGGGGTGGAATTGCCACGAGAGAAAAATATAAAAGAGAAGCGATTGCTTTGAAATAATTATAAGTTGACAAACTACTCTGAAAAATGTATATTGTTTTTATAATACTATGAAATTTTCGGAGAAGAAAAATGAAAAAATTAGTTGCTATTCTTTTAATATTGAGTTGTTTGTTGGTTTTTGCTTCATGCGGCAAGGAGCCTGTTGATGATGGTAAAGCTCTTGAAACAGCTGAAACTTATATTGAAGTTACAGGTAATGCAGGCGCTATATCCATTGATGAAAATGTTGCGCAGACTTTGTTGGAAATTTACCCAAAAGAGAGTTTAGGCTTGTCAAAAGATATTTATGATTATGAGCTTAAATTGAGTGCCACAAGATTTTCAGATAATGATGCTTGTTTAGTAGAGGCTTTTCAGGAGGGGCAGGAAACTCCCGAAGGTACATTTATAATTTATGGTCAAAGGTGCTTTGTGTACGATAAGAAAACAGAAGGGTATTTACTCCTTACTGTTGATGGTGCGGTTGAAACAACTTCTTCTCACGATACACAAGCAGAGGTTGAGCCCTCCGATACAAAGCCGGCTTTTGTATATGATGAAGATAATAACAAAAAATTACAGGAACGCTTTGCCTCATACGGAAAAAAGAAGCTTGGATTGGAAAAAGAAATTTCAGAATATATTTTGGTTGCTTCAGGGACAACAACTACCGTAGAAAATGGAGATAAGGTTTTTGTTATCAGAGTTTATGAGAAAAGCGGAGAAGTAACTAATTTTACGGTTGCTTTCAATCAAAACGGAAATTACTTTTTTGACTATGATATAAATAAATACGTAAAACTTTAATAAAAAATTGTCAGTCTGAATAAGACTGACAATTTTTTATATAGCAACGTTACCTCCGGTTATAACTGATTTTATATTGATTTCTTCATCAAACAGTATTAAATCTGCATCATATCCTTTTTCAATCTTTCCTTTTGTTTTTTCAAAACCAAGAACCTCTGCAGGTGTCAAGCTTGCCATTCTTACAGCGCTGTAAAGAGGAACACCCACTATTTTATACATATTTCTTACACAGTCTGAAAGCACACTTGCGCTACCTGCTAAAGCAGAGCGGTCAGAAAGCTTCATAACATTATCTTCATAAATAACGCTCATACCGTTTTCTTGTGTGTAAACGGTATTTTCTTTTATGTCGCTTGCAGAAAACTCTAATCCGTCAGTAATAAGGTACATTTTCTCATCGCCCTTGGATTTGTATATAAGCTGGAGAACGCCCTTTGGAAGATGCCTTAAATCTGCAATAGTCTGTGTGGTGATTTCATCAAGAACAAGTCCTGCTTCAACAACTCCCGCGGTTCTGAATACTCCCGTTTTAAAGCAAGAGGTGCAAGCGTTGTAAATATGAGTAATATCGCTATAACCGTATTTGACAGCTTCTTCAACCTGTTCAAAGCTTGCGGCGCTATGGGCAACGGAGGCTACAATACCTCTCTTTTTAAGAATCTTGCCTAATTCTAAACCGCCATCAACTTCGGGAGCGGCACCCATTATAAGAATTTTATTCCATAAATCAAGTAATTCCTCGGGTGGATTTTCTTTCGGGTTAAGTATATTTTCGGGACTTTGAGCACCCTTATATTTCAAATTGAGGTAAGGACCTTCAAGATGAACACCTAAAATGTTTGCATTTTTGCTTTCTTCACTTGCCTTTTTAATTGATAAAACTACCTTTTTAAGTTGGTCAATTGGTGCAGCAAGGGTAGTCGGAACAATAGATGTTGTGCCGTGCTTCAGATGAGCCTCTGCCATAGCAATAATATCTTCAGGGTTTTCGCTCATAGCACTTTTGTTGCCACCCCCATGAACATGGGCATCAATTAATCCGGGGGAAAGGTAGAGTCCACCGCAATCTGTAACAGAATCTTCCGGCTTTTCGTCATATCTGCTGACTATATCGATAATTTTTTCTCCGTTGGTCAACACAATGCAGTCACGGATTTTTTGTGGAAAAATAACTTTACAGTTTTTATAAACCTTCATTTAAGTCACCTCTGTAAGCTTGTATATTAATTTTAAAAGCAAACCACCTTGTTGTCAATGAAAAGTTTTTTTACCGACCCATACCGACAAAAGTTTTGCTTTTTTAGGGGTATAATTAAAACAGTATAGAGGGGTGGAGAAATGACGGTTTATGCAGATGTGTTGGTAGCATTAAACACCATGCTTACATATATTCTGATTGTAGCAAGTCGGGTAATTTGTAAAATACCTACTAACAAATGGGCAGTTGCGGTATCATCCGTTGTCGGTGGTTTCAGTTCACTTGTGATTTTTTACGAAGATGCCTCCGTGTTTTTTTCAGTTTTTTATAAAATAACTACCGGAGCTGTTATTGTGTTTCTTGCTTTCCTCCCCTGGAAACTAAAAAAGTTTATTAAAGTGTTTCTTTCCTTTTTTTGTGTGAGTTTTTTGTTCGGTGGTGCAATGTATGCCATTGAATTTACAGTTAATCCCGGTAACATAATGTATTGTAATGGTACTGTATATTTCGATATGAGCATATCGTATCTTGTTGGTTGCATTTTATCGATTTACGGAGTTTTTGTGCTGGCGGATTATTTGATAACAAAGCAAAACATAAAGTGTGGTAAATGCGAATTAGAAATAACGTATAGGAATACCACTGTCAAAATGACTGCCCTTGTAGATACGGGTAATTCTTTAGTTGACGGAATGTCAGGAAAGCCCGTAATTGTTGCAGAGTTGAAGGCGGCTTCTCCGCTTTTTTCCAGAGAAGAAATGTTGTTTTTTAAAACCGATAGCTATGAAAACGTGCCTGAAAGTTTAAATAAAACAATAAGATTGATTCCTTGCAAAGCTATAACGGGAGAAACTCTTTTAAGGGCCTTCGTTCCAAGTTGTGTAAAAATTAAAACAGAGAAAAATGCTTACACAACAAGCTTTTGCACAGTTGCTGTAATTAATAGTGAACTTTCACAAGGGGAATACAGAGCACTTTTGAATAATATTATTTTTGAAAATGTGAGAGAGGAGAAAAAAGATGACAAAATTTTTACTTAAACTAAGGGTTTTAAAATCAAAGTTTTTACAAAAAATTGGATTTAAAACTATATATTACATAAATAGTCCTCAAACATTACCGCCTCCTTTGTCAAAAGAAGAGGAAAAAAATTTAATAGAGGACAATGCAAACGGAGACAGATTTGCCAGAGATAAACTGGTTGAACATAATTTGAGGCTTGTGGTATATATAGCGAAGAAGTTCGAAAACTCAGGTGTTAATATAGAGGATTTAATTTCTATCGGTACAATTGGTCTCATAAAGGCGGTTAATACCTTTAAGCCTGATAAAAATATCAAGCTTGCCACATATGCATCTCGCTGCATTGAAAATGAAATTTTAATGCATTTAAGAAAAGTGAATCAGCAAAGACTGGATATATCTTTAGACGAACCATTGAATGTTGATTGGGACGGAAATGAGCTTCTGCTATCCGATGTTTTGGGGAGTGACGGTTTGGAGATTAATGATAATATTGAGCAGGAGGACGAACGTAAGGTACTAAATTACTGTATGCAAGGTCTTTCGGGAAGAGAACGGCTTATAATGAATATGCGTTTTGGTATGGATGGAAAAAAAGAACATACTCAAAAAGAGGTTGCAGATATACTGGGCATCTCACAAAGTTATATATCAAGACTTGAAAAAAGAATAATATTAAAATTAAAGAGAGATATTGAGAAAATGACCAATTGAAATAGCAAATAGCAAACAGCGATTAGAACCATAAGTTACAGGCAAGTCTGTACCTTACGGTGTATTATATTTGAAGCTTGCACTTCATATTTTGCGAAGCTACTGGCAGCTGGCGACTGGCAGCTTTCAACTAAAAAAATATTCTTGTATTTTCCAAAATGTTGTACTAAAATAAGAATATGGTTTATTTGGAAAATTTTACAAGGAGGCGATTGTGTGAATAAAGCACAATTGGTTTTTAAAGCGGTTGATATTATCGGTGACCCGTTACAAAACAATATATCTTATGAAAATGTTGTTTCTGTTAAAGATATTGCTTATGGCACAGAGGTAATGAACATAGGTGATTTGTATTACACACCTGAAATTCTGGGTGACGGCAAAAAGCATCCCGTAATTGTTTATTATCATGGTGGCGCATTTCTTGCAGGAGATAAAAAATACAGAGTTTCCATTTGCGAATATTACGCCAAAGAGGGCTATTTTGTTTTCTGCCCCAACTATCGTATGCCACCTGAGGTTGATTACAAGGGTCTTATTAAGGACTGTGTAAACGCTCTCAATTATGTTAATGCTCTTGCAGAAAAATACAATATTGATTCAGAGAATATTGTGGTAACAGGTGATTCTGCAGGTGGTTATATCGCTTCATATTTGGCTGCAATAAAATATAACGAAGATCTTTGCGATGTTTTAGGTTGCGACAAGGTAAATGTTGAACTTAAAGGTCTTATGCTTATGTGCGGTATTTATGATTTAGAGGTGCTTATGAAGGGCACATCTCTTATGGGGGTTATTCCCACAACCGCAAGAACACTCTTGAATTTCGATTTCAAAAACGATTTTTCTAATATTAAAGATTTTCCTGATTACGAATATATTTCACCTGCTGCATTTGTTAATGATAAATGGTGCGCAACCTTTATCTGTTGGGCAGATGACGATATGGTATGTCAGGGTCAGGGCGAGCCGATGGCAGAAAAGCTCAAAGCAGTTGTTCCGCTTTATGACCAATATCATATAAATGGTTTCCAGAACAACCATTGCTTCCACCTTACTCCCTCAATCAATAAATATGCGAGAGAATGCCTCCAACAGTCTCTTGATTTTCTTGTAAAGCTGTTTGCGGAAGAAAAAGTTACTGTTTAAATGCAAAATGCAAAATGCAGAATTATCGGTGAAGCTTCGCTTCCAAATATTGTAATCGGTTTCGCAAGAAGTAAGAATATTCGAAAAAAGTTGATGTTTGTTAAACCTCTCTTCGAAGAGAGGGGGACCGTCTTGAATATATAAAGCTAACCAATACAGTTCAAAACGAGCCAAATGTAAACCAAACAAATTAAAGTTCAGCGGAACGGTGGAGAGTTCTTGACGCGAGTCCTCGAGCGTCATTTCACCAAGGGTGAAACTGTAATACGCTCTCCCCAGTGACATATATAAGGAAGAACAATGGATAAAAGAAAACCATTACCAATGAACCACGATTTAAAGGAATATGCCGTTAAAATGCGAAAAAACCAAACTGACTAAGAAAAAGCTTTGTTATAATCAACAATATGTGTGAAGTATTTGCAAACGGAGTAAAGCTTGCTCCTGAATATAGAGAATAGTTGCGGTTGGCACGTTATAATTAAATCTGACGATTTAACGACGTTCGGCACTCACGTCGAGAACTCTCCACCGCCCGACCGACTATATTCAAGCATTTTATTCACCACACGCTTGAAACTGAAACCAAATAAAAAAATCAAAAGGCGGTCCCCCTCTCTTTGAAGAGAGGTAAGGATGTGCCTTTGCTTTTTTCTTCTACGGCGCATTTTCGCGCCCCGAAACTTTCAACTTTCCATTTTCAACTTTCCAGTTTTTACAATACCGACCGCAGACCCGAACCTCTTCACTATTCACTCTTAACTCTTCACTAAAGAAAAAACGCCTGACCTTTCGGTCAAGCGTTTTTTGCATTTATCTTATGTTTCCTGTATTTGTCTTAAGTGTAACGTCGTGCGCGCCACCCTCTACAATACTTGTAGCACTTACAAGAGTAAGCTTTGCATCTCTCTGTAAATCGGGGATGGTAACAACACCGCAGTTGCACATTGTTGATTTAACCTTGTAAAGGCTCTTTGTAACGTTATCGTGGAGAGAACCTGCATAAGTTACATAAGAGTCAACGCCTTCCTCGAAGGAGAGCTTTGAAGAACCACCAAGGTCATATCTCTGCCAGTTACGAGCTCTGTTAGAGCCTTCACCCCAGTATTCCTTAACATAAGTGCCGTTAATGTTAAGCTTGGGTGTGGGGCTTTCATCAAATCTTGCAAAGTATCTGCCGAGCATCATAAAGTCAGCACCCATAGCAAGAGCGAGAGTCATATGATAGTCGTGAACGATACCACCGTCAGAGCAAATCGGAACGTAAACGCCTGTTTCTTCGAAATACTCATCACGAGCTGCAGCAACCTCAATAAGAGCAGTAGCCTGTCCGCGACCGATACCCTTTGTTTCACGAGTGATGCAGATTGAACCGCCACCGATACCAACTTTAATAAAGTCCGCACCTGCTTCTGCCAAAAACATAAATCCTTCTCTGTCTACTACGTTACCTGCGCCAACCTTTACACTGTCGCCG
>JAZUOL010000121.1:0-7883 GCA_045604605.1 Acutalibacteraceae bacterium
CGAGATAGGGTGCAATCTTTTTTTGCCGCAGAGGTCACAAGAAGCTTTTCAAGGGCAGAACGGGTGCGTTTGTCAATTTTTGCACTTGCGCCAATTTCTTCAAAGGTTTTAACGATTTTTGCCCATTTGGAGTTCTTTTCATCAACCTCAATAGTGTCCATCCAGAAAATAAGGATTGAGGTTTCGGGAATATCTGCAAGAATTGTATGAAGCTCTTCATCTATTTTTCCTCTGTCACCAACATAGGTGTTTAAAGGGAAATCCTTAACAAGTGTGCAGGTGTAATTGTCCATCATAGGGAATGAGGTGGTACAGTCATAAATCTCATTGAGATTTGTATCCTTGCCGTCTAATTTTTTTAAGTTGAAATCTGCAAAATCAGGGCTTACTGATTTACTGCAAAGCTGATTAGCATAAAACTGCTTTAAATAACCCTCGTTACCGTAAAGGAGATAAAGGTTACTGAATTCACCGCTTTTTATTTGTTTTTTGAGAGTGTCTTCATTTAAAAGCATTGGTTTAACTCCTTCACAGAATTATCTTAACATCACCATCTTCTGCGGTGGTGTAAAATTTATTGCACTGCTTTTTTAGCGCCGAAATATTTTTATTTATAATAACATCACTGTTACTACTGATTATTAAAGTATCAACATTTTCGGGCAAGTCATCAGGTATGTTTTTTGAAAGCACAAGTATATCGGGTGCGCCGTAGGTATCAAAAAGAAAATCCAGATCAAGATTGTTGCCATAGCATAAAAAAACTTTCTTTTCACTGCCCTCTATTATAACACAACCTACAGGGTATGTGTCAATGGTTGTGAAATTTATTTCATTACTCAAAGCAGAGCTGTATGAATTTGAGATTATTGTGTTTTCAGGAAAATCTTTGCCGTATTCTCTGTAACAGTCTTTTACATAGGTGGTTAATATGGTGGTTCCGGGTATTGAATTGGTTAAGCCATCGGTTAAACTATTGGTTTTTGTATCGTAAGCAGAAATATAAGCAAAATCAATGCTTTCGCTTGTGGCGGATGGCAGAGCGGAATATGGTGTTTCGTCTGAAGCTCTTCCGCAATTAAAGAAGGCTCGGTGTAGCCCTGAACGAAGGCTTGCATTCAAGCCGTTTCCTACATTTAAAATTGTAAGAGTCGGTGGTGTGAGCGTTGTGCAAGGAAGAGCAATACACAAGGTCATTATAACTGAGCAAATAACTGCAAGGGTTTTTGTGATTTTATTATTCTTTTTATCTTTTAAAACAACTAAACCTACTAATAAGAGGAATGTGATTATAAAAATACCCAATATGAAATATTCCTTGAATACGGGAAAAGAGCAGTATTTGAAATCTCCGATGAAATCTGCAACACCTGTAACAAAACGCAGTATAACACTTGTGATTTTGAAAAGAAAAATTGCTATGTTCTGAGTGAAATCAAAAGGAATAAAGGAAACTGCTGTTGAAATTGTTCCGGTCAGCATACCCCAGAAAGCGGGTTTTATACAAATAATGTTTGTTATTGGAGAGATTATGCAAAAGGTTCGGAAAAAGAATGCAGTAACCGGTAAAGTGAAAAGTCCCGCAAATACTGAAATCAGAATATTTTCTAAAATATATTCGGTGATTTTCTTTGGTGCGTTACTGTTGAATTTTTCAGTTATTTTATAAATATACGGGGAGTATTTGCCTGCAAGCAACACACCTGCAGTAGCAGAAACCGAAAGAAGAAAGCTTACCGAAGTTACAATATAGGGATTGTTTAAGGTTAAAACTGCCACACCGAAGCCTAAAGAATTAAGAGAATCTTGTTCTTCGTTGAAAAACGGTGCGAGAAGAACAACTGCCATCATAATAGAAGCTCGCATAACCGAAGGCGTGAAAGCGGAAACAATACACAATCCCCAAAGAAAAAGTAAGCAGATAATATTGCGGAGCTTTTCTTTTGCTTTAAGAAGCTTCAAAAATGTAATTATATAGGCACACCATATACTTGTGTGAAGTCCGGAAACGGCAAGTAAATGGGCTATACCTGTTACCCGAAAATCATATTTTATATCAGAGTCAAGATGGGTTTTGTCACCGAAAATCATACCCAAAAGAAAGCCTGCATCGTATTCGTCAAGATAATTGTTGATTTGATCGGTTACAATTTCCTTGAAGCGCAAGCAATAATAATAGGGTGTTTTTTCACTTTCCCAAAGCACGTTCAGGTCATTAGCCGTAGCTTCAAGAACTATGCCGTCATTCATAGATTCTGCTTCAGGATTGTTGTAGTCATTTTTTACAACAGTAAGCTTTGCATTAGGAATAGATATGTAATCATAGAGCTTGAAGTCTATGTCATAATCATAAGAAAGTAAGACTTGGATTTTTGTTGAATAATCATCGTTACCGATTTTGTCTGTTTTGATAGTGAATTTTGTGCCGTAAGAAGTTTCTTGTGGTGTTGTGATAATTTTACCTGAAACATTTGTTGAAGTGCCATCAAGCTTTGTTGAGGGAGTGATTTTTGTAAAATGATATATTCCAAAGAAAATGCAATTTATAATTATTGAAATGCAAATGGTTGGAATAATGATTTTATCTCTTAATTTAAAGGGCTTTATAAAATAAATAACAAAGACCAATACTGCGCCCAGGAGCATAAATGGGAGAAACTTTATTCCTGCAAGAACAAGAAATAAAGAGCTTAACCCAATTGCTGTACCTGAAACGAGCATCGGTCTTTTCATTTGAAAAATCCTTTCAATGAGTTTTGCGAAAAGTTACAATGTTTGGAAGCGAAGCTTCCCCAAACCTCTTCACTCTTCACTTTTCACTCTTAACTTATAAAATCGCAAACGATTTTATCAACCTGCCGGCCAAGTGAATTTTCTTCCTGACATAACATGGAAATGGATATGCTTAACAGTCTGACCTGCAGAATCACCACAGTTGTTAACAACGCGGAATCCGTTTGACATATCAAGCTCCTTTGAGAGCTTTGCAATAACCTCAAAAATATGAGAAATTACAGCACTGTTTTCTTCAGTTATATCTGCGGCTGAAGAAATATGAGCTTTAGGAATTACGAGGATATGTGTTGGTGCCTGGGGTTCAAGGTCGTTGAAAGCAATAACTGTGTCGTCCTCATAAACCTTTGTTGAGGGGATTTCGCCATTAGCAATTTTACAAAAAATACAATCCATATTTAAGCACTCCTTATTTTACAAATGTTTTTACAATTTCTTCAGCAGCTTTAAGTGCATCGGGAATCTTTGCAATTTCCTTACCGCCTGCCATAGCAGAATCGGGCTTACCGCCACCTGCACCACCGGCAACTTTTGCAATTTCTCTTACAATATTGCCTGCGTGTGCGCCTTTTGCAATAGCGCCTTTTCCGCAATAGCAACCGAAGGAGCAAGTGCCTTTTTCGTTCTGTTCTGCGGCAAGAATAACAATAATATCATCACCCTTGTCCTTTGATGAGTCAAGCATTGAACGAAGTTCTTTTGCGTCAGCTTCACCAAGAGGTGCAGTAATAAGCTTAACGCCGTTGATTTCAACGAAGTTGTCGAAAAGCTCACCTGCTTTAGCCTTTGAAATTTCTGCCTTAAGGTCTGCAAGTTCTTTTTCTTTTGTTTTGAGCTCGTTGGAAACTGCAGTTGCTTTGTTGCAAATATCGTTAACATTTGCAAGCTTAAGAGCAGATGCGGTATCATTAATAAGCTTTTCTTGTTTGTCAAGGTGAGCGAGAACCCCAAGTCCTGTTACACCCTCAATTCTTCTTACACCTGCAGCAACGGATGATTCGGAAATAATACGGAAAAGACCGATATTACCTGTATTAGAAACGTGAGTACCACCGCAAAGCTCTGTTGAGAAATCGCCTGCAGAAACAACGCGGACTGTGTCACCGTATTTTTCACCAAAGAGAGCCATTGCACCTTTTTTCTTTGCATCATCAATGCTCATTTCCTCTGTAACAACAGGAAGAGCTGAAAGAATGATTTCGTTAACTCTGTTTTCGATTTTTACGATTTCTTCAGCAGTAAGAGCGGAGAAATGAGAAAAGTCAAAACGAACCGCATTGTCGTTAACAAGCTGTCCTGCCTGCTCAACATGAGTGCCAAGTGCTTCTCTGAGTGCTGCCTGAAGAAGGTGAGCAGCAGTATGGTTTCTCATAATAGCCTGACGGCGGGATTTATCAACCTGACCACTTACTGTATCGCCAAGGTTGATTGCATCGCCTTCAGTAAGAGTACCGTGGTGAAGAATTACGCCTTCTGCGGTTTTAGTTGTATTAGTAACTGTGAAAACGGAGCCGTTAACTGTAAGTGTACCTGTGTCACCAACCTGACCACCGCTTTCAGCATAGAATGCGGATTTATCGAGAACGATAACTGCATCTGTATCAATGCCGATATAGTCAACCTTTTCGCCATTTGCTGCAATAGAGAGAACCTTGCCGTCCTGCTCTGTTACAGCATAGCCAGTAAATTCTGTTGCATCACATTCCTTGAAAGAAATGTCAGAGGATTTCCAGCCTTCTGTACCTGCAACCTTACGGGAGGATTTTGCAAGTGCTTTTGCATCTGCAAGATATTTTTCGAATTCTTCGTTATTAACTGTGTAACCGTTTTCTTCTGCAATTTCACGAGTTAAGTCGATGGGGAAGCCATAAGTGTCCTGAAGCTTGAAAGCGTCTGCACCTGAAAGAACAGTACCCTCGGTTTTCTTAATCATTTCGTTAAGAAGCTCAAGACCGCTATCAATAGTTTTATAGAAGCTGTTTTCTTCCATTGAAATAACCTTGATGATATAATCCTGTTTCTCACGAAGAACGGGATAAGCATTTTCATTTTCTTTAATAACAGTTTCGCAAACTTCTGCAAGGAAGGGTCTGTCGATACCTAAAAGTCTGCCGTGACGAGCAGCTCTTCTGAGAAGTCGGCGGAGAACATAACCTCTGCCCACGTTTGAGGGGATAACACCGTCACCAATCATAAAGGGTGTTGAACGGATGTGGTCTGTAATAACACGAAGCGAAATATCACTCTTTTCATTTTGGTGGTATTTAACCCCTGCAATTTCCATTATGTGCTTCATAATGTTTTGAACTGTGTCAACCTCAAAGATGTTGTTAACGTCCTGAGCAATGCAAGCAAGTCTTTCAAGACCCATACCTGTGTCAATATTAGGATTTGCAAGAGGTGTGTAGTTATTCTTACCGTCATTCTCAAACTGAGTGAAAACAAGGTTCCAGAATTCAACATAGCGGTCACATTCGCAACCTACCTTACAGTCGGGGCTACCACAACCGTATTTTTCGCCACGATCATAGTAAAGCTCTGAGCAAGGACCGCAAGGACCCTGACCGTGCTCCCAGAAGTTGTCTTCTTTACCGAAGCGAACCATATGATCAGGCTTTACACCAACATCCTTTGTCCAGATGTCATAAGCCTCGTCGTCCTCAAGATAAACACTGCAGTAGATTTTATCGGGGTCCATTTCCATAACCTTAGTGCAGAATTCCCAAGCCCACGGAATAACCTCTTTTTTGAAATAGTCACCGAAAGAGAAGTTGCCGAGCATTTCGAAATATGTTCCGTGACGAGCAGTAATACCAACTCTTTCAATATCGGGTGTACGAATACATTTCTGACAGGTTGTAACTCTCTTTCTTGGTGGAGTTTCTTCACCTGTAAAGTATTTTTTCATGGGGGTCATACCTGCGTTGATAAGAAGAATGCTCTTATCTCCCTGAGGTACAAGAGGGAAGCTGGGAAGCCTTAAATGGTCCTTTGATTCGAAAAATTTAAGATATTTTTCTCTTAATTCGTTAAGTCCTGTCCACTGCATAATTATTTCACTCCGTTCAATAATAGTTGAAAGTTGAAAGTGGAAAGTTTCGGGTCTGCGACAGCTATTATAAAGTTCGGAAGTGAAGCTTCCCCGAAATTTTGCATTTTGCATTTTCAATTTTGCATAAAAAAAGCACGCTTTTTTACAACACGGGACGGCTTTAACCGCGGTACCACCCGAATTGTGCAAAACGCACCACTCAATGTGACGGTTAACGCCCGTCAACGTACTGTTTTCAGTAAGACTCAGCAAGTAGCAAATTTAAAGGCGGTAAGAAACTTTCAGCAACCGTTTCCTCTCTGAATACCGTGGCAGTAAATCATCTTGCATCAATGTCAAGTAAATATATTTTATATACAATAGATATTATAGTGAAATTGGGAAGAATGTCAAGTATAAAATTAAGTTAGGAGTGAGGAGTTAGGAGTGAGGAGTGTCGGGGCGTGAAAATGCGCCGTAGAAGAAATTGTAAAATATTTGCGAAGCTTATCATCCCTGTCCGCTTGCGGATAGGGATGGGGCCGTTCCTCTTTGTTTAGATTATAATGATATGTATATTTCGGGTGATATGTTCTTGTGTCGATGCAGTTCGGGCGGAACGGTGGTGGGTTGCCCCATAAAGATTACCCTTTGTTGTTGAGAGCAATAATAAATGAATAAATTAAATGATTGATAACTTCCCTCATCAACGATGTAAAAAGGGAACGGGGCAACCTACCACCCCGATTAAGTTTATTTATAAAAATACTGAGTAGGCACGAAATTTACAAATTAATAATTAAAATAAGTTCAAGGGCGGGCCCCCTCCCTATTTGCCCAAAGGCAAACAGGGATGATAGGCTTCGCAATACTTTACTAATTGCTAATTGCTATTTGCTGGCGACTATTCTGGCATCTGGCATCTTAAAAAAGTTCTTGACATATTGTGCCAAAGATGTTATAATCCGTAACTGTTGCGGTATGTCCGCACATAAAATTTCCTTGCTCTCAAATAGGTTAATGGGAGCCGGAGTCCATAAGGAGGTGCAAACGATGTCAAACAGTTATGAGACAATTATCGTCTATTCACTCGCTAAAGGCGAAGAAGCAGCAAAAGAGCTTCATGCAAAATTCGAGGCGATGATGGCAGAGAACGGTACAGTTGACAGCGTTGACGAATGGGGTAAGCGTAAGCTTGCATACCTTATCAACGATGAAGACAACGGTTACTATGTTCTTTACAACCACACTTGTGATGCTGATTTCCCCGCTGAGCTCAGCCGTGTTCTCAAAATCACAGATGGTGTTCTTCGTTCTTTGGTTATTAAAAAATAAGAGGTGTGAAAGATGCTTAATTGTGCAGTTATAATGGGTCGCCTTACAGCTGATCCCGAACTTCGCCAGACTCCCTCAGGTGTTTCTGTTACAAGATTTACTGTTGCAGTTGACAGAGGTTATGTTAAAGCAGGCGAAGAAAGAAAAGCAGATTTTATTAACGTTGTTGCTTGGAGACAAACAGCAGAGTTTGTTTCAAGATATTTCCAGAAGGGCTCAATGATTGCCGTTCAGGGTTCTATCCAGACAGGTTCCTATGAAAAGGATGGCGTTAAGCGCTATACTGTAGAAATCAGCGCTGACAATGTTAGCTTCTGCGGTTCAAAGAGTGAAACCGGAACAAACGGTGCACCCTCAACAACAGCTCCTGCAGCTGCACCGTCTTTCTCCAACGGTAGCGTTGACGATTTCGCAGCTATGGCTGACGATGACGACTTGCCGTTCTGATTCTAATAGGAGGTAAATTTACAATGGCATACGATAAAAACGATCGCCGTCCCAACAAAAGAGGCCGCAAAAAAGTTTGCGCTTTCTGCGTTGAGAAGGTTGAAGCAATTGATTACAAAGATACAGCTAAGCTCAGCAGATACACATCTGACAGAGCTAAAATCCTTCCCCGCCGTGTAACCGGTACTTGCGCTTATCATCAGAGAGAGCTTACTACCGCTATCAAGAGAGCAAGACAGATTGCCCTCCTTCCCTACACAGCAGACTAATCTTTTTG
>JAZUOL010000122.1:0-32684 GCA_045604605.1 Acutalibacteraceae bacterium
GCTATTGTACTTTTACCTGCGCCCGCAGGACCGTCGATTGCGATATTGATTGACATAATGATTTCTCCTTTATACTCTCGTTTGGCATAGCGATATATATTCAGAACTCTAACCGACTAAATAAAAACAGAAAGAGAACTACCCACCACCATCGCAAGCGATGGTCCCCCCTATTTTGCTTCGCAAAACAGGGATGTTAAAATTTGCCCTAAACTGCATTATTCAGAACTTTTTCAAGCTCTTCGACAGCTCTTTCATCCGGAGTGCATTCGAGAGAGAACACATTCACCTTTTCTAACAGCTCGATTACGAAATCTATGCACATTTGTTTTTCCGAGGGAGCCAACAAATCCAGATAAATGTTATTGATAACAGCCTGCAAGGCTTCAAAGCCCGTAAGCTCTCTGACCCGATTTTCTTCACTTTGACTCAGGAGGACTATTGCTTTAAGCGGTAAATCTTTATTGTGGCAGATTTTACTTGTTCCGCAAAAAGGCAACCCGCCTGCGAAAGCAGATCCATTTTTAAAGAATACTCCTGCTTTATCGCCATTGAGAACTTTTGCATTTCTGTGAACGCGCCAAAGCTCTGCTTGCGTGCTTTTCCCTGTTCCGCAGGGTGCTGTAAAAAGCACTGCTGAACCATCCACATCAATATATGATGCGTGCATAAGAACTGCTTTTTTCGGCAAAAGAAGCTGCGCTAACGGAATTGAGCTCCAGAAATAACGTTCGTCTGTTAAAACAGAAAAGCTCTTATGTGTGAAATAAACTTTACAGTCAGAGTCGTCTTTGCAATTATAACCGGCAAGTGCACCCTCACTAATTCCTATCTGACGTTTTCGGAAAACTTTCTCTCCGTCAGAAAAAACTGAAAATTCGCCTTGCTCACCGCAAAATTTTCCGGAAATTTCAGGAAGATTTTCTGTTACTTGGCAGGTTACGATAATATCAGGCTGAGTTTCCACTGTCTCAAACAAGCGCCAATCCGCGCTATCATTAGGAAAATTCACCATATCAACACAAATTTTTTGCCCGCAAATTGTGTAGTTTTTTTGCATAATCAGACACTCTACCACCTTAAAGTTACACTCTCTAATAATACCCCCAAAAAACCTATTTGTCAAGGGGTATTTTCCCCTCAACACTTTTTATTTCATTTGTCAAAAAACATCAAAATTATTACTCTTTTTCGACTAGTTGGAAGACTACCGAGAAATCTGCAGGATGGCGTTGTTTTTACCCCTAAGGTGTACAAAGGTACTTCGAGTGGGCAAAAACACGACAAATATATGCAAATGCGCCTGATATTCGATGTATCAAGCGCATTTTTTATGATTTTATTTTCAACTTATAGTAATTTATATTCTTTTATTTTTTGTACGTATATGCTCATGCTGGTTTATTGACAGTCTGAAAGAGAGTTTTTCACTCTCTTTCTCTCAATTTTATTGTTCCGTTTTCTTGTAATTCATATATTCTCTGACAGAATTTTAACATGCTCGGTCTATGAGTTGTTATGATGCAGGTACGTTTACCGTCACTTTCCATAAGACCTCGAAGAACTCTTTCTTCTGTATCACTGTCGAGAGCAGATGTTGCTTCGTCCATAATAAGAAGCGGTGCATTGCAGAGAACCGCTCTTGCAATGGAAAGTCTTTGAACCTGACCTTCGGAGAAATTGACTCCCCTTTCGCCCACTATTGTTTCCAGACCCAAGGGCAAAGCCTCAACAAACTCAAGCGCATCCGCGATTTTCAAAGCATTTTTCAGCTCTTCAATCGTTGCATTTGCATTAACTATTCTGAGATTTTCTGCAATCGTTCCCGTGAAAATTGCATTTTCCTGAGGCACGTAAGAACAAAAACATCTTGTACTTGGTGAAACATCAATACTTCCACCATCTTCCACCTTCAATTTCAGACTACCACCTGATTTTTTAACAAGGCCAAGAAGAAGTCTGAGAATTGTTGTTTTGCCCTCACCTGACGGACCAACAAAAGCGATTGTCTCACCGGGATCAGCAAAAAAGCTGATATCATTAAGAACATTCCTGTCACCATCAGCATAGGAATATGTAACATTTTCCGCAACAATGCTTACACCATTTTCATTTGCAGCAGGAAGCATTTCTGTTGCTTTTCGGATATCTTCAATATTTTCTTTAGGGAGTTCTGTTATTTCCTTGATTCTTCCCGCCGCCGTTGCTATTGAAATAACACTTGGAATTGTTGAAACAATCGCAGAAAATGAGGCTGTGAGGCTACCTGAAAGCTGTAAAAACAAGGTCATTGTACCAAATGTTATTGCACCTGACCAGAGCCTGTAAACACCCCAACCATAGCATAAATATGCCACAATAAGACCAATAAAAGAAAGAACAAGTGTAGTAAGAATTGTGAATTTGTCGTGAGCTAATCTCATTTTGCGGTAGCTCTTTAAAATCTCCTTGAACTTACCGGAATATTCAGCTGTCAGGCCAAAGGCTTTAACAGTCTGCAAATTTTGCACAGATTCCTCACTGAATGACAAAACCTTGCCATTCATCTGCCGGCTTTCAAGATTATATTTTCTCATCATTTTCGTCATAAATTTTGAAGACAAAAACAAAACAGGTGCGCTCATAAGCGCAAGAAATGCCAATGTAACATCATAATATAAAACTATCACAAGACAGCCAAAAAACTGCAGCAATTTCGTCAGAAGTCCCGGTAAAAATGATATCACACTACCCGAAACCGAACCAACATCACCTTCCAAGCGATTTATAAGATCACCTGAGTGATATTTATTTATATTCTCCCAATTTGCAGTTGTCATTGCATCATAAATTTCACTGCGTATTTCGTTGCTTACGCGGGTTCCCACGCGTGACGAAATAAGAGAACTGACAGCATTAACCACAATCTGAAATACAGCGAGACCCACAACCAATAATGCAGCAGTTACAATGGTTTCGTTACTATGATTTACCACCGCATCAATAAGATATTTTGATGAGATACTTGCACCAAAGCCCATAGCAATGCCAACCACACCTATAGTGGTGTAGCCAACAATTTCAAGCTTATAACGGCTCATTATATTCAAAAGCCATTTCCACTCTGAACCTATATTCTTAAAAAGTGTGCTGTATTCGCTTACCTTTTTCACTTAACTGAACTTTCTCCATTTTTATGAAAATTTTATGTTTTATACCTATATCAAATCATGACTTGCAGAGCACTATCTTGCCCCACTCTACGTAATTATACAAGCATATTACTTTTCTTAAGCATTTGTAAAAATTCCTTGATATCGCTCTCTGCTGTTGCCTCGTCAACTGTGAAGTTTTCGGTAACAGCCTTAACAAGTTGCGCAAGCGTACATTCACCTTGAAGCTTTTCCCAGAGAAGTCCGCTAACAGGATTAAGAATTACAATATTTGATGAATCCAGCTCAGGATCAACGGGGATTGCCAAAAATTCCCCTGCAATTTCTCTTGAAACGTAGCCGGATTTAATTTTAAAGGTTTCGCCAGTCATATAATCACCTTCCATTGGAATGTCGCTCCTTGATATTATCACAGTTTTAAGAAAATAGCAACTTTAATTCAGAACAAGCTGATTCTCCTGTTTCGTTTTTTACTAAATATTTTCCGGTTCTTATCAAACCCACGCAAGAAGCGTACATCTATTATACAAAAAATGTGTATTTATTATACAGTTGTGCTTGCATTCAAAAGTGTGTTGTGATACAATGAGAAGCATATAATTGTATAAAAATGTCTTATTATGTCATTTAGGAGAGATTTTATGCGGATAATGAGAATTTCTGTAACAGTTCTTTTTATTCTTACTTTAATAACTTTTTTTGGTGTTTTCGTTTTCCAAAAGAAAAATGAAGATGACACTATACCTGTAATCACAATAGAAGAAGAATTTATTGAGGTGAAATGTGACGCCACAAACGAGGATTTTCTCAAAGGCATTAAAGCCACTGATAAAAAAGACGGCGATTTAACAGATGAAGTTATTGTTGAATCTGTTTCAAGATTTATTGAACCGGGTGTTTGTGAAGTTAAATATGCGGTTTGCGATAGCAACAACCACGTTGCTCATGCTACAAGAAAAGTTCGCTATATAGATTACGAAGCTCCGAAATTCAAGTTGAGCAAAAGCTTGTGTTTCTCGCTTTACGAAAATGTTGATGTCTCCTCATATATCGGAGCTGTTGACGACATTGAGGGCAATATTTCCGGCAATATTGTTATAACAAGTCCTGATTACACTTCAGCTGTAACAGGAATTTTCACCTTGGAGCTTTCCGTTTCTAACAAAAAGGGCGATACATCAACACTTTCCCTCCCCTTGATTATGGAAGAAAGGGCTCTTTCCGCTCCTACAATTGAGCTTAAGGAATATTTGATATATATCGATAAAAATCAAGAAGTTGATTTTGAAGACTATATCGTTGAAGCAACCGATAGAAATGGCAAAGATTTAACCAACAAAATTGAGATAGATGATAATGTAAACTTTGAAAAAAGCGGTACTTATACTGTTCATTATTTCGTTACGGACAGTAATGAAGCAAAAGGTCACTCCGTTCTCAATGTTGTGGTAGAGTAGAGTGAGTGGATTCGAACCAAATTAGGTTTAATACAGTCACTTTTCCCTGTAACATCGTTAAAACTCTTGAAAGGAGAAAGCCTTCCTGCGAGTTTTGCCTTGTTACAGAAAAAATTGCCAAGTATTAAACTTCGCAGAACCTTAAATGTTCGAGTTTGCGTGCATTTTAGATTTTCTTTGGCGAAGTTATACTGTCGTATATCGAGACAAAAAAATATAAAAGGTGCGTGAAATCGGACATTTAAGGCATATTTGGTTCGAACACACTCACTCTAGGGTGAAATGAGTTATCCGAACCTTCCTAAAAGCAAATCTTTTTAAGTCTTTTAGGCGTTTCGGTCTTGAAAGGCGCCAGCCTATCTTCGCCCTCAACATCAAAAATCCAATAAAATTTTTTCGATTTTAGGTGGTCGATTTTATACAGTGCGGATTTTTGGTCAGCCAAGGCAAAAACGCAGCTAATCCTTTTCGGATTGGCGAGTATTTTAACACAGGATGAACGGAAATCCACCTGTATAAAACAGGGTTCTGATAATTCCTTTCACCCTAGGGGAGAATATATTTCTATGAACAGAGGCAAAATTTCAATTGATTATTATAGCATACTTAAAGATTTATTAAGAAATTTTTGGGTGGTTATATTGAGCCTTCTCATAGGCGCTATGGGTATATATATTGCGGAATGTAGTGTTTACAAGCCGGAATATACCGCAACTGCGACCGTTGTTGTTAATGTGAAGGGCTCCTCGTCAAACATTTCGACTATGTATAAGGTTTCCGCTGAAATGGCAACGGTTTTCTCAAAGGTTTTTTCTGAACCCGCCATGAAAAAAGCTGCTGCGGAGCATCTTGAACTTGAAAAATTTGATGGTCGTGTTGCAGCATCCGTTTTAAAAGACACAAACTTTATAAATATCAGTGTTGTGTCCGATAGCCCGCGTAAATCATATGAGCTTCTTAATTCCATTTTGCAAATTTATCCCACTATATCAGAAGAGGTATTTGAAAATTCGGTGATTACCATTTTAAAGCATCCGTCGATGCCATCTTCACCATCAAGCGGTGGGTTGCAGCACAGTAAAATACAAGTACTATTAATATTCGCTTTGATTAGTGTTGGCGTAATTGTTGCTTTTTCTGTTTTCAGAGACACAATAAAAAACGAAAGAACTTTTAAAAACAAGGTAAACGGAAAGCTTTTGGGCTGTATTCCTCACGAAATCAAGGCAAACTCAATAAAGGACCTTTTTTCCAAAAAGAAAAAGGGATTGCTTATTGATAACAATGCTTTTATAAGCACAAGATTTGTTGAGGCATTTAACAGAATTGTGGCAAAAATTGAATATCACAAATTGAGAGATGGTTCAAAGGTTTTTGCCGTTACAAGTTTTGCCGAAAATGAAGGCAAATCAACAGTTTCTTCTAATCTTGCTCTTTCTCTTGCACGCAAGGGTAACAAAGTTCTTTTGATGGATATGGATGGTAAAAAACCTGCTATATACAAGCTTTTTGGTTGCTCATATATGGACAATGCTGAATTAGGTTCACTTTTCAACGGTGAAATTTCAAGCAGCGAATATAAATTAAGACGATACAAAAAAAACAACCTGTATTTAGCTCTTAATACCCGCGCTTATGCTAACAGCTACAAATGGATTGAAAACGGCAAGGCTAAAAGAACAATTGAAGCTCTGAAAGGTATGGTGGATTACATCATAATCGATACCGCACCTATTTCTGTTGATTCCTCTGTAAGTGAAATAATCAAGTTGGCAGATAAGAGTATCCTTGTGGTTAAAACGGACGCCATTGAGACTGCCACAATAAACGACGCTATTTCAACTGTTACAGAAGCCGGCGATAATTTAGCAGGCTGTATTTTAAACCAGACTCCCCCCGATTTGCCTGTAGCAGCATTTACCGGTGCAGGTGACGATATTAAATATTCTCGTAAATTTAAGCACTATTAAAAACAAACAATTATTTCCAATCGAAATAAAGGAAGATTATAAGAATGAGTATGAACGATAAGGGATTACAATTTAACAAAGAAGATACCGTATCCTTTTATTACAGCGACTTTTGTCGCGGTTTTAAAAAGTTCTGGTGGGTTATTGCAATTTTATGTGTGTTATGCTGCGCTTTTAATGTTTTCAGATACCACCAAAAATACACTCCGATGTATAAGGCTGAGGCCACTTTTACTGTGAGCACACAGGACAAAGTTTCCACCATAAACGGTGTTTCTGCATATAATTTTTATTATGATGCTTCAACTGCCTCTCAGCTTTCTTCAACATTTCCTTATATTTTAAGTAGTAACTTGTTACAAGAGGCTGTAGCAAGTGATTTGAATTTACCTTCTCTCCCCGTCAGCTTGACAGCATCATCCGTTCCGGGCTCAACCATGTTTACCTTAAGTTCTACAGGTCAAGATCCACAGTTAACTTATGATGCACTTATCAGCGCAATGGAAAATTACCCCGATATTGCAAAATATGTTGTTGGTAATCTTAAATTTAATATTATTACAAGTCCTATTTTGCCTACAGAACCATATAATAAGCCGGACTACTTTAAAGGCGTATTCAAAGGCGCTACCTACGGTTTGGTTATAGGTCTTGGCTTGTTGCTTTGTTACACTGTTTTAAGAACTACAATTCGTACCAAAAAGGATATCAGGGCTAATCTTAATATTAAGTGCTTTGGGGTTATCCCATACATCATAACTAAGAAAAACTCAAGAAAAGAAACTGAACCCTTACTCATTAACAGTAAATTAACCGATGGCAGATTTCCTGACAGTATAAGGTCAATCCGAAGTATTCTTAAAAGTGTGCTGAAGAACGACAAAAAGGTTATTGCGGTTACAAGTACTGTTTCAGCTGAAGGCAAAACCACTGTTTGTTCAAACATAGCAATATCCTTTGCAGCAATGGGCAAGAAGGTGCTTCTTGTGGACTGCGATCTAAAAAAACCAAGTGTATTGAAAACACTCGGGGTTACTGAAGATGAATTACAATACTCAACTGTTACAGATAAATACAAAATCGCCTATTTAGAAAAACATAAAATTCACGCTATGACATTTGTTGCCGATGGCAATATAAATGAAATTGTTAATAGCGGTAATTTGACCGATATTTTCTCCGCTCTCAGGATGGATTATGACTTGATTTTCGTTGATACCCCACCTTGTAGCGTTGTTTCGGATGCTATGTTTGTAGCCCAGGCTACAGATGGCGTTTTGTATGTAATTTTACAGGATACTGTAAGAATTTCCAAAATCAAGACCGGCTTGGACTCATTAATGTCAACCGATTCCGAAATTTTAGGTTGCATTTTAAATGGTGCTCAGGCAAGTGTTATGGGATATGGCTATTACAAAGCGTACAATAAATATGGCTATTACAGGGGCTATGGAAAATACGGCAAATACGGTAAGTATGCAAAATACAGTAAATATGGTTCCGATGACCCTGGATATGGTTACAACTTTCATTTTGATGATGAAGATGACGATTCAGCAAATTGATTCTCAGAAGTGGTACAAAAACAATAGAATTATTGAGGTACATTATGGAAACAAAGGTTAAAAGTAATTCTAAGCCAGGCTATAAAAGCGCTTATAACAGAATCTTTAAAAGGTGCCTGGATTTCACGATTGCCCTGGTTGCGATTATTGTGTTATTACCTTTAATTTTATTTTTCTCTTTAGCTGTTCTTATTGATAGTGGCTTTCCCATTTTCTATACGCCACTAAGAGGAGGCTATAAGGGAAAACCTTTTAAAATTATAAAATATCGCACTATGGTTAAAAACGCCGATAAAATCGGCGGAGGTACAACAGCTCTTAATGACCCGCGCATTACAAAAGTTGGTTCATTTTTACGTAAGGTTAAGGCAGACGAAATAGTGCAGATATTTAACGTACTAACCGGAACAATGAGTTTCGTTGGACCTAGACCGGAATTGCTTCAATATACTGAGCAATATACAGAAGAGCAAAATATAATTCTTGTTGTGAGACCGGGAATTACCGATTATAGCTCCTTAGAGTTTATAAACCTTGATGAAATAGTGGGTGGCGAAAACGCCGACGAAATGTATGAAAAATATGTTTTAAAGAGGAAAAATCAGCTTAGAATTAAATATGCAGAGGAAGTTTCACTAAAGACGGATTTTGTCATCCTATTTAAAACTGTTTGGTGCGTATTAGATAAATTTGTAAAAATTTTTAGGGTGAAATGAGTTATCCGAACCTGCCTAAAAGCGAGTATTTTCAAGTCTTTTCGGCATTTCGGTCTTGAAAGGCGCCAGCCTATCTTCACCCTCAACACCAAAAATCCAATAAAAATCTTTCGCTTTTAGGTGGTCGATTTTATACAGTGCGGATTTTTGGTCAGCCAAGGCAAAAACGCAGCTAATCCTTTCGGATTGGCGAGTATTTTAACACAGGATGAAGGTCAATCCGCCTGTAGAAAACACGGTTCGGATAATTCCTTTCACCCTAGAAGAGGTATTCGTAAATGGAATATGTAAAGCTTAAAAATACTGATATTTCCGTTTCAAGGCTATGTATGGGCGGTTGTCCCATGGGCGGCTATGGTTGGGGTTATGTCAGTGAAAATGCGGTTATTGCAACCGTTCATCGCGCTATTGACGGCGGAATTAACTTTTTTGATACCGCTGACACCTATGGTTTGGGGCAATCCGAAAGAACTCTTGCGAAAGCTCTTGTGGGAAAAAGAGAAAATGTAATTATCGCAACAAAATTTGGTGTACGTGTTGAAAAGGGTAAAACCTTTTACGATAACTCTCCGGAATATATTGAAAAAGCCTTAAATGACAGTCTTAAAAGATTATCCACAGATTACATAGATTTGTATCAAGTTCATTATCGGGATAAAACAACGCCTTTAGATGCTGTTGTTGAGGTGCTGGAGCGATTCAGGGAGCAAGGAAAAATCCGTTGTTATGGTTTATCCAATATTCATAGCGAGGATTTTAAGGAAGTGGAGCCTTTTTCAGGTAAGTTTGCTTCTTGTCAGAACGAATATTCCCTCGTTACTCGTGATAATGAGAATGATCTGATGGTTAATTGCAAAGAGCTTCAACTTACGCCTATGACTTGGGGAAGCTTGGGACAAGGGGTTTTAACAGGTAAATACAACATCAACTCCGGTTTTGGCGTCAACGATAGGCGTAGCAGAGATATTTACACAAATTTCCATGGAGATAAACTTATAAAGAACATGGAGATTGTTGAAAATATGAAGCCGTTGGCTGAAAAATTCGGTGTTACACTTGCAGCATTAGCGGTAAGATTTATTCTGGATCACATACCCGATTCTATCTCGTTGGTAGGTGCTAAAAATCCGGGACAGATTGAAGGAACCATGACTGCCATGGATTTCAGACTTTCAAAGGATGAATTAGAATTTTTGGAGAGTTTATAGTATGACACGCGAGAGCAACCGTAAGATGAGCAATGAAATCAGCTTGTTATATACGATTGGTGTGTTGTTGACAATTCTGGGGCATTCTCACCCCAATGATTGGACAACGTTCCCTGCACAGCCTGTAGAATTTATTTATTCATTTCATATGCCGCTTTTCTTTTGCATATCGGGATACTTATTTGCGAAGTCGGGCAGTCTCGAAAGAAATGGATACTTAAAATGGATTGGCGATAAAAGCAAAAGACTATTAATACCGTATTTTGTTATTTCAGCTATTTCATTTATTCCTAAAACATTATTGGAAAACGGAAATTTTAGTGATATAGGGTTGAAAGAACTTTTCGAGTGCTTTTTTGCTCCCAGATTTAATGTTTGGGGACACTTTTGGTTTCTTCCTGTAATTTTTATTTTATATCTTGTTTTTGGTTTATGGAGAAGTTTTTTTTACAATAATCCGAAACACAGAAAATATATGGTTGTCGGAACATTTTTAGTTGCAATAGCGTTGCATTTTATAAAAATCGATATTGCATGGTTGGGTATCAGCGATTTATGTAATTTTACTGTTTACTTTGTTATAGGTATTCTAATTCGCGATGTTATTAAAACAAAAAAACTCGAAAAAGTGAAGCTAATTGTAGGTATACTTCTGCTTATGACCACAAGTATAGTTTTGTTTTTGGAATTTTCCCAAAATGCATTTGTTATGTTTATCGAAAGTATATTGATGCTTGCGGCTTGTTTATTTGTATCGCAGCTTTTATCAGAAAAGCGTTTCCGATGTGTTGATTTTATCAATAAAAATGTGTTTACATTTTATATTTGCTCATGGCCATTCCAGGCTGTCAGTGAAAAACTATTGAATTTTTTCACTCCGGAATGGTATGTATATACAACTGTTATGTTTTTAACAGGAGTTGTAGCTCCTTGTGTTATAATTATGGTTTATAGAAAATTTAAGTTTATAAACTGCAATTTTTTAAGTTACCTTTTGGGTTTCAGAGTGGTGGAGTGATATGAAGTATAGTAGTGAACAATTAGCCTGGTTAATTCGCAGGCATGCAGTAGAGCTTACCCATATATCCGGTGGCTCTCATATTGGCTCTGTTTTATCTGTTGCAGACATTGTGTCTGTCCTGTACACAGATGTATTGAATTATGACATAAATAACACCAAGTGGGATGAGCGGGATCGTTTTATATTAAGCAAAGGTCACGCGGGGCTATCACTGTATACCGCATTGGCTGAGACAGGCTTTTTTGATAAGGGTGAGCTTAGTACTTACTATCAGAACGGAAGCAGACTTTCCGGACATGTTTCTCATTATGTTCCGGGAGTTGAATTCTCTACCGGTTCACTGGGTCATGGTTTATCAGTTGCTGTTGGTATGGCTTATGCCTTAAAAAAGAAGAAAAACACATCAAATGTCTACGTTGTGCTTGGTGATGGCGAGTGTGACGAGGGTTCTGTTTGGGAAGCAATGCTTTTTGCCAATCACAATCACTTAGATAATGTTGTAGCAATTATTGATCACAACAAAATGCAAAGCATGGATTTTTGTGAAAAAACAATTTCAAAAGAATCCTTGGCTGATAAATGGAAAACTTTTGGTTGGAACGTTTTTGATATCAATGGTAATGACCATCAACAATTAAAAACTGCTTTTTCAAATATAGCAAAAAACCAAAAACCAACTGTAATTATTGCAAACACAGTAAAGGGATGCGGAATTCCCTTTATGGAGAATGATATTTTATGGCATTACAGATTCCCTCACGATGGTTGGGAATATGATACTGCCGTAACAGAGCTTCACAAAAACAAGCCTGATGGTATTGAGGATATATATACTCCGGACGGTATAGAAAATCCTGTTATCCCAACGGAAAATGATGATATTTATAACGACCATACAACCTCGGCTACCTGGAAGCCCACATGGATGAACGAAAGGGAGGAAAATTAAATGCGCGATACATTTGTTAAGGCCCTTTGTTCCATATGCGAAACCAATAAAGATATTGAGCTTATTACAGGTGATTTGGGGTTTGGTGTATTAAAGCCATTTTTTGAGCAATTCCCCAACCAGTTTACAAATGCGGGCATAGCAGAACAAAATATGACATCTGTTGCTGCAGGAATGGCACTTGAAGGTAAAACAGTTTTTACATATTCAATAGGTAATTTCCCTACCTTACGTTGCCTTGAGCAAATCAGGAATGACTGCGCATACCATAACGCTAATGTTAAAATTGTGTGCGTTGGTGGCGGCTTCGTTTACGGTTCTCTCGGTATGAGCCACCATGCAACAGAAGATATTTCTGTGATGCGTTCAATTCCCAATGTTACAGTTTTTTGTCCCGGGGATGCTTTGGAAGCAGCTGCTGTTACAAAAGCAATTGCTAATTATCCGGGGACCTGTTATTTGAGATTGGGCAGAGGCGGAGAGAAGCCCATACATAAATCCCTTGAAAACTTTGAAATAGGCAAGGCTATACCCGTTAAAGAAGGAAGATATGTCGCCATATTAACTACCGGCGCTATATATGAAGAGATTGATAAGGCATTAGAAATTTTAGCAAAAAATGGTATAACACCATCGGTTTATTCCTTCCCTACAGTTAAGCCTATTGATAAAGAAACCATAAAAAAATGCGCAGAGTCTCACACAATAATTGTAACCTGCGAAGAAAATAATATTATGGGTGGCTTTGGCAGTGCTGTCAGCGAGGTTATGGCTGATAACGGACTAAACAGCAGACTGATAAGAATTGGCATAGATGATACATTTTGTGATGTAGTTGGTGATCAAACATATCTTCGCAATATTTATGGAATGAGTGGAGAAAAAATTGCTAAAAAAATAATTGAGGCGATGAAATAATGAAGAAAAGAATATTAATAACCTCTACAGAGCTCATGATGATACAGTTTCTTGTGCCACATATAATTCATTTATCTGAAAATGGATACAAAGTAGATATTGCATGTTCAGATGTAGGTGGACGAATGGATGAGGTTCGCGAAAAACTTAAAGATTACGCCGAAAATATTCATGTAGTAAGATTAGAAAGAAGCCCTGTATCGCCTAAAAATTTTCTTGGATATCAGGATATGAAAAAGGTAATCGACCAGGAAGAATATGACATCATTTGGACAAATGAACCGGTTATGGGTGTAGTAACGCGACTTGCAGCAAGAAAGGCAAGAAAAAAAGGAACAAAAGTGCTATATATGGTGCACGGATTCCATTTCTATAAAGGTTCACCAAAGAAATATTGGATGATTTTCTATCCGATTGAAAAAATCATGGCAAAATTTGCAGACCTTATAGTTACTGTAAATAAAGAGGATTACGCGAGAGCAAAAACTTTTGCGAACAATGTAAAATATATTCACGGAATTGGAATTAACACTGAGAGACTCACATTAGGAAAAAATCAGAATGATATTCGTCAGGAATTGGGGCTTGAAGAAGACGCATTCCTCGTGTTATCTGTTGGTGAATTAAATACAAATAAAAACCAGAAGACTATTATTGAAGCAATCAATCAGTTAAATGATTCAGAAATCCACTATATTCTTTGTGGAAAAGGTGATGAATTAGAAAACCTTCAGAAGATTGTTGCGAAATATAAATTAGAACAGAATGTTCATTTCTTAGGGTATCGTACAGATGTAGTTGACATCTGTAGTCAGTCAGATATATACGTTATGCCATCCCACAGAGAAGGCCTTCCAGTTGCTTCATTAGAAGCGATGTACTGTGGCTTGCCACTTGTCACATCAAATATTCGTGGATTAGTTGACGTAATGAAGGATGGAAAATCAGGATACTTAGCAAGACCTGATGATGTACAGCGTTTCGCGAAGGCGATTGCAAAATTAAAACGTTCGCCGGAACTTCGCAAACAGATGGGTGAAAATAATAAGATTACAGTAGAACCGTATTGTATTGAGAATACAAAAAAAGAAGTACTTAGAGTGTTAGAATTTTAGGTGACAAAGAATGGGAAAAAGAGAACGAGAATTGCTTTCAATCGTAACACCTGCCTATAATCGGGCAGAATTACTGCGAAGATGCTATCGCTCGTTAGTTGAGCAGACTTGTTATGACTTCGAATGGATCATTGTAGATGACGGAAGTAAAGATAATACAAAAGAAATAGTTCAGAGTCTCATAGAAACAAACAATAAATTTTCTATTACTTATGTTTGGAAAGAAAATGGTGGGAAACATACAGCGTTAAACGCATCACATCCATATATTCATGGACAATATGTGTTGATTTTGGATAGTGATGATAGATTAACTCCAGATGCAGTAGAGACTGTGTTAGGAGAATGGAGTACTTATAAAAAGAGTACAGAAATAGGGATTTTAACATTCTATAAACAAAATGACGTAGGTGATGTTTTTTCTTATTCGAATAGTGAAAGAGAAATTGTAGATATTATACGCCATAAAAGAGTTTGTGTGCATTCTAGTGATTGTTGCGAAGTGCTTCGCACGGAACTTTTCAAAAAGTATCCTTTTCCTGTATTCGAAGATGAACGATTTTTAGCTGAAACAGCATTATGGAATAGAGTTGCGCTAGAATGCAAATGTCTTTATCCCGGAAAAGGTATATATATAGTGGAATATCTTGAAGGTGGACTTACAGATTCTGGAAGAACGATGCGTGTTAAGAATCCTCTTGGCGGAATGTACACGTCTCACTTGCGCATGCATAAAAAATGCTTTATGTCAGAACGCATTAAAGCAACACTGTTATATATATGCTACGGAAAATTTGCCGGAAAAAGAAATATAGATATTTTAAAGGAAGGAAAACCATATCAAGCACTCATTGGAGTGTTTTACCTTCCGGGACTATTTATGTATTTAAATTGGAGAAAAAAATATGGAACCAATTAGAGTTTTACATATAGTTACATATATGGGGCGTGGTGGATTAGAAACAATGCTGATGAATTACTATCGAAATATTGATAGAAATAAAGTTCAGTTTGATTTTTTAGTGCATCGCGATTTTGAAGCTGATTATGACAAAGAAATTGAATCATTAGGTGGACGAATTTATAGAGTATCAAAATTAAATCCGTTCAGTAGAAAATATTTGAATGAATTAGATCAGTTCTTTAAAGAACATAAAGAATATAAAATAGTACACTCACACTTAGATTGCATGGCAGGAATTCCATTAAAATATGCAAAAAAGAACGGAATACCATGTAGAATTGCACATGCACATAATAATAATCAAGCAAAAGATAAGAAATATATTTTGAAATTGATTTATAAAAATAAAATTCAAAAATATGCAAATATTCTATTTGCATGCAGTGAATCTGCGGGAAAATGGATGTTTAGAACAAACGAGTTTAAAGTGTTGAATAATGCTATAGATACAAAAGAGTATTTGTTTGATACGCAAAAGAGAAAAAAAATAAGAAAAGAATTTAAAATAGAAAGAAATGAATTAGTATTAGGCCACGTGGGGAGATTTGCTTCACAAAAAAACCATACATTTATTATAGATATATTTGATGAAGTTCTTAAATTAAACCCTAATAGCAGTTTGATATTGGTTGGAGAAGGCGAACTACAAGAACAAATTATAGAAAAAGCAAAAAATTTAAAGATAGAAAACAAGATACATTTCACAGGTGTTAGAACTGATGTGTCAGACATATTACAAGCTGTGGATATTTTTGTATTTCCATCATTATTTGAGGGGTTAGGCATTGTAAATATAGAAGCACAAGCAGCGGGATTACCATGTCTGATATCGGAGAGAGTTCCTATGGAATGTGAAAAGGTAAAAGGACTAGTAACACAAATTGATTTGGCTAAAGGTGCAAAATATTGGGCTCAAAAAATATTACAGCAATCTAACCATAAACGAGAAAATACGTATTTAGATATATTAAATTCAGGATTTGATATCCAGCAAAATGGAAATTGGTTGAGTAACTTTTATTTAGAAAATGCTAAAAAACCTTTGGAGTAGTAGTAATGAAAAAAATAAAGATACTGATGGTTGCCGGAAGTATGCATGTTGGAGGGATAGAAAACCAGCTTATGCATTTGGCGAGGAATGCAGACAAAAATAAGTTTCAGGTTGATTTTACATCAACTATGAAAGATGCTTTTTTTAGAAAAGAAATAGAATCTTTAGGTGGGAAATTTATTTTAATTCCAGATATGAATTGGAGCAAGCCATGGGAATACTGTATTGCAATGTATAAAATTCTGAAAAATGGAGGCTACGATGTAGTACATTCTCATGAACTTTTTCATAGCGGAATCACTTTAGCTATTGCCAGATTAACGGGAGTGAAAAGTCGGATAGTGCATGCACACAATTGGCGTGACGAGGATGGAACAGGTCGAAAAAGAAGCTTTATACGTCAAATTTATAATTTAGTAATGAGAAAATTAATACTGTGTTGTTCAACCTCGCAGCTTGCTTGTTCAACATGGGCAGGCAGATTTTTGTACGGAGAAAAATGTTTGACGAAAACTTCATATCATTTGATCTACAATTCGGTAGATACAAGTAAATTTTTATTCAATTATGGAAAACAAGAATCCGGGGATTTTTGTGAAGATGATAAATGGATTAATGTTATCAATGTAGCAAGAATTTCAGCAGTTAAAAACCAAGAGTTTCTAGTTAAAGTTGCATCCGAACTAAAAAAGCGTCATTCGAATATACGTATACTATGTGCCGGAAGCGGCGACGAAAAATATGTTGAACGAGTTGCAGAAATGATAAAAGCTGAGGGGGTAAACGATTACATTCAATTGCTGGGTGTCAGAAAAGATATTGATTCATTAATGAGAAAAGCAAAAGCGTTTGTTTTACCCTCTAAATATGAAGGTATGCCATTAGTATTAATTGAGGCACAAGCATCCGGTTTACCATGCGTTGTTGCAGATACTTTTTCGAGAGAAGTTGATTTTGGCCTCGGAAGAATAGCTTGGCTTAAGCTGGAAAAAGGAATTTCTGCATGGGCTGATGCCTTAGAAGATGCAGTACAAAAAGGAAGAGCACCCAAACAAGATGTTGAAAAGGTAGTCAGAGAAAAACAATTTGATGCTACTATGTTTGCTGAAAAATTATGTGAGCTTTATCAAACAGATTATAAAAACCAAAGGAACCGGATATGATTAAAATTTTGTTTTTTATAGAAAATTTATCTGCAGGCGGAGCAGAAAAGGTACTTCAAAACCTTGTTAATAATATGGATGATGAAAAATTTGATATTACAGTTCAAACTGTTTGGAAGGAAAATCCCGAAAAATATTTAAACAACAATATCAAATATAAATACATATATCCATATTACTCAAAATTAAATAATTACAAATACAGACTTGGCGCTTTATTGAAAACAATTTACCCTCTGCATATTAAGGACAATTATGATATAGAGGTTGCTTACCTTGAATGCGGTGCTACAAAGGTTATCTCAACATCAACAAATAAAAAAGCAAAAAAATTCGCCTGGGTTCATTGCGATTTATCAAAAAAAATCAGCAATATAAACGAATTCAAACAAAAAAGCGTGAAATGGTATAAAAAGTTTGATAAGGTCGTTTGTGTTTCACGGGATGTAGAAAAAAGCTTTAAAAGTATCTACGGAAATGAGTTTGATACTGAAGTTATCTACAATGTTATAGATGATTACAGCATTAGGGAAAAGGCTAACGAAAATGTTGCAGATTTTTCTTTTGATAAAAAAATTCCCACAATTGTTTCTGTGGGCAGACTTTCTACACAAAAAAGATTTGACCGACTGATTGAAGCGCATAAAACTCTTTTAGACGAAGGCTTTTTAAATAATCTTTTAATAATCGGTGAGGGCAATGAAAGAGAACGCCTTGAGCAAATTATTAAAGCTTCAGGTGTTGAAAAAACAGTTACACTTTTAGGCTTTAAAAGCAATCCCTACCCCTATATAAAAAATGCTGATTTATTAGCTTGTTCATCGGATTATGAAGGCTTTTCTTCATTTGTTGCAGAAGGTCTTATATTAGGAAAAGCTATCGTTACAACTGAATGTACCGGAATGGAAGAGCTTTTAGGAAATTCCCAATACGGAATAATAACTGAATGTGACGGGAAAGCATTATCGGATGGAATTAAAAAACTTTTATTTGACAACGGCTTAAAAGAAGAATACGAAAGGAATGCTTTAGAAAGAGGCGAAGGCTTTTCTATTGAAGCTTCGGTTAAAGCAACGGAAGACTTCTTTAATCTCATAAAATAAACCCGAAAGGAGACAGCATGGAAAGTTTAGAATACTATTTACTTTTAGTTGCAATTATGGCTTTAGGTGTTTTAATGCCCCAAGGCGCAAAAGACAGAAAGCAATATATTGTAATAATGGCTGTTCTCCATTCGCTTCTATCAGGCTTAAGACATCCCTATCTTACGGGTGATATGCAAACCTACTGCTACAAATATTGGCGTACGCTAAACGAAGGTTGGTTTAGCGAAGAGATTTTTCAAAAGGGGAGGAACTTCGGCTTTAATTGGCTGTTGAAGTTTTTTTCCACCTTATCCGATGGAGAATTTCAGGTATTTCTCATTGCAGTTGCTATATTTATTGAGGTTGTGGTAGCTTATTTAATCTACAAATATTCTCCCCTCCCTTGGCTTAGCTTTTTAGTGTGGAACTGCATAGGATTTTATGTTACCGGTTTTAATATAGTTAAGCAATCAATCGCTATGGCTCTTATAATGATAGCCTTCGTCGGTATTATGGAGGAAAAGCCAAAGCAGTTTACGTTATTCACAATATTAGCTACCTTTGTTCATAAGCCTGCCTTAATATTTTTGCCGGCATATTTTTTATCAAAGCGAAAATTCACTTTGCAAACACTGATTATATATATTTGTGGTGCAATAGCCGTTTTTATTAATAAAAACCAAATAGTAAAGTTGATGCAGGATTTTTATTATGAAGATGGCATTATTGGCAACAGTGCTGATTTAGGGGCACGCTTCTTTTTAATAGTTCTGTTTATAATAGCAGGCTTTGCTTTAAGAGGCTTTAATGGTAAGTATTTTTCAAAGGTTGCTAATTTAATTGTTGCAGCAGCAGTTTTACAAATGTTTTCAGCCTTTGAGAATGTTTTTACAAGGCTTACAGACTATTATTTACAATTCCTTATTATTTTTATTCCCCTTTCCTTCGCAGATTATAAGGATGAAAAGCTTAACGGGGTTGGTGAGGGTATTAGCTTGGAAATTTTACCAAAACAAAGATTTATAATTATAATTTTGCTGTCTGTGTTCCTTATTTGGTTTTATTATAAATGCTATATCAATATAGATATTATCATATATGATGACTACACAAACTATAGGTTTTTCTGGGAGGATTGGGGAATTGAGATTAATTAGTGTAATAATTCCTGCGTTTAATTGTGAAAAAAGTATAAATTGCACTGTTGACAGTATAATTTCTTCCGGTTTAAAGGATTATGAAATAGTTCTTGTTAATGATGGTTCAACGGATAATACATCATCCGTCTGCAATAGCCTTTGCACCCAATATAGCTTTATTAAATACTTTGAGCAGGAAAACAGTGGTGTTTCATCAGCTCGAAACAAGGGTATAAACATTGCAACCGGTGAATATATTCTGTTTTTTGATTCAGATGATACTGCCGAAGAGAATGATTTTTCGGAATGTGTTGATATAATTAAACGTGAAAAACCGGATATTCTTGTTTACGGTATGAGCTTTGATTATTATAAAAACGGCAAGCTTTACAGAAGAGATAAATTAGTTCCCGAGCAAACCGGATTGCTTAATAAAACCCAAATTAAAGCAGAGCTTGAAAGCTTATATAACACTAACTCCATTACATCAGCCTGTAACAAGATTTACAGAAAAGCTTTGATCAGTGATAATAACATCTTATTCAACACCGATTACTTTTTAATGGAGGATTTTTTGTTTTCCTTAGAATGCTTGAAGGTATGCGAAAATATATATTGCTTGCCAAAAGATTTATATCATTACAAGCAGTCTGAAAACGAAAAAAATGCCTTTAACAGATTAAAAAGAATAGATAATTTGTGCGAGTATGTTTCCCCCTTCAAAACAGCTATAAATGAATTAGCTGTTGATGAAATAGGAGATAGTGTATTTAATAATTTCTTTTTTATGCTCCTTTCACAAAAGATGTATTATGCGAAAGGAATGGAAATTAAAAAGCTTATAGAGGATTTAAATAAAAATAAGTTTTTTAATGAAATCAAGCAAGGTAAAATCCCTGCGGGATATATAAGCTTTTTAAAGGATATTGAAGAATTCAGATATTTAAAAATAAGGTTATTGAATTTAAAAACTCAGGCAAGACACAAGGTTGCGGTTTTAGTAAAAAGTATATTAAAAAGATAAGAGGATAGTATGAAGCAAAGAAATATAGGAATAGATGTTCTTCGCATTGCATCAATGTTTTTTATTATTATAGGTCATATATTGATGCAGGGTGGAGTTATAACTGCCTTTTTTAACGAGGGCCTGCAAGGTGGTTATTATTTTTTAAATACAATATATGTTCTTGCTTATTGTGGCGTAAACTGCTTTGCTCTTGTCAGCGGTTATGTAGGTTGGCAAAACACATTCAAATTAGAAAAGATTATAAAGCTATGGGCAAATGTTGTTTTCTGGTCTGTAGGCGTTTCGCTGATTTTATTTATTTATAATAAGGACTTTTTCTCTGTAAAGGAATCTATTTCAATGTTTCTCCCTTTGATAAGGGGACGTTATTGGTTTTTTAATGCATATTTTGTGGTATTCATGTTCAGCCCGTTGTTAAACCATCTTATACGAACATTACCCCAAAAAACATTCCTATATTTCCTTTTAGCAGTAGGTTTTGTTTTTTGTGTCATACCTTTTTTGGCTTTGGGAAATGATGTTTTGAGAATACAAAATGGCTTTGAGTTCTCCTGGCTTATGGTTATGTATCTTGTCGGTGGATATTTCTCCAAATATCCTGTAATAATTAAAAAAACATATAAGTGCATTGTTGCATACCTCAACTTAGCTTTATTAAATCTTATTTATAAATATCTTATTGAGGTTGTAACAACTAAGTTTTTTGGGGTACCTTCCTACGGAGATATTTTTATGTCATACACATCACCTGTTGCAGTAGGTGAGGCGGTTTGCTTGTTACTTTGTTTCAGTAACCTTAAGCTGAACAATAAAAAGCTTGTAAAAGTAATCAGTTTTATTACACCTGCTATTTTTTCTGTTTACATAATCCATGTTCATCCTTTGATTTTCTGGAATATTTTGAATAAGGCTTTTATTGGTTTAACAGAATATAATTTGTTTGTAGCTTTTGTGTTGATAATAGCAATATCCCTCGCAATTTTCATAGGCTGTGTTGCTTTGGATTATATAAGAATAATAATATTCAAACTTTTAAAGGTTAATACGCTATGTGATAGGTTGGGTAAGAATATAACAAATTTGATTAAAAAAGTGGTGTGAAAATGTCAACAATAAAAAAAAGAGAAACAGAATTAGATATCTTGCGATTTATGGCAACACTTGCTGTTGTTTTAACCCACGTTTGTGGTGGTCCGATAAACACTATAAACGTACTTGATTTTGATTGGCAGGTTATGAACTATTTTAGAGCAGCTGTTACTTGGGATGTACCTGTTTTTGTTATGATTTCGGGTGGTATGTTTTTAAACCCTCAAAAAGAGCTTTCTTTGAAGGTTTTATATGGTAAATATATAAAAAGATTAGTAATTGCCTTTGCTTTTTGGTCTGCAATGTTTCAGGTTTATTATACTGCATATGGTATATATACAAATTCCTTTACTTTAAATTGGAAGGGCGTTTTGTCTGAATTTTTGATTGGACCATATCCTTTTTGGTATTTGTTTATGCTTGCCGGTGTATATGCAACTATTCCGTTTTTAAAGAAAATAACAACAGATAAAAAATTAACAGAATATTTTCTTGTGCTGTTTTTTGTTTTTCAAGTTTTTATATGTTACGGACAAGCCTTACCCAAAATAGGCAATACAGTATCCGCAATTTTAGATAGTATGGACTTCACATTTGCAATAGGCTTTGTTGGGTATTTCATTTTAGGATATTATCTTAAAACTTATGATATTTCAAAGAAAGTGGAATATGCTTTATATACTTTAGGCTTAATGCTTATACCCCTTTGTTGCTATGTAACAACAAAGCAATCTATAATGAATATGGAATATACAGAAACTTTTTCAAAATATCTTATGCCTAATATAATAATTGAATCAGCTGCCCTTTATACATTCTTTGTTAAAAGGGTAAGTAAAATCAATTTTAAAGAAAGAACTGTTAAGACATTTTCCAAGCTTACGGAATATGGCTTCGGTGTTTATTTAGTTCACGTTATTATAAAATATCTTATATGTTTAACTGGCTGGTCAGCAGAAACAATTTCACCTTTTGTAAGTGTACCGCTTTTAACAATAATTGTTTATACATTAAGCTTGTTTGTGACAGTTGTAATAAGAAAAATTCCGTATATAGGTAAAAACATTACATAAGAGGTTTGTTATGGGAATAGATTTCGTTATTCTTTGGGTTGACGGTAACGACCCTGAGTGGCAAAGTGAAAAAGCTAAATATGATTCCAATGTTAAAGACGACAGTAACTCTGCCAGCCGTTATCGTGATTGGGGTCTTCTCCCATTCTGGTTTCGCAGTATTGAAAAATTCACTCCCTGGGTTAATAAAATCCATTTTGTTACCTGGGGGCATATTCCTGAATTTTTAAATATAAACAATCCCAAGCTTAATATTGTAAAGCATACAGATTTTATTCCTGCAGAATATCTGCCTACCTTCAGCTCCCACGCTATTGAAATGAATATTCATCGCATACCCGGTCTTTCGGAGAAATTTGTTTATTTTAATGATGACACATTTATTATCCGCCATATGGATGAAAAGGCATTTTTCAATGAAGCTCTTCCCTGTACATATGGTGGCGAGGTGCCTATGGCATTTCAGGGAGATACGGGCATCTGGCAGCATGCTGCAGTGAATAATATGGGTGTTATAAACAACCATTTTAACAAAAAAGAGCAAGTGAAAAGCTTTAAGAAAAAGTATATAAGCCCAAACTACAGATGGCAGGATAACATCAGAACTCTCGTTGCGGAACAGTTTTTCCCCGATAACTTTTTAGGCTTTAAAAACCTTCATGCTCCCGCAGCATATTTAAAAAAGACCTTTGAAGAGGTATGGGAAGCAGAAGAGGACTTACTCAACAAAACGAGCTCCCACAAATTCCGCTCTGCAGATGATGTTAACCAGTGGGTAATGCTATGGTGGCAAATAGCAAGCGGAAGCTTCAGCCCATATAATACAGATAACCTTGTTTGCTCTGTTAATAAAAATACTTTGGATTTTGTGTGCAATGCAATAAAAAACCAAAGTAATGATATGATATGCGTAAATGATGGTGCAGACGAGGACGATTTTCAGCTCCTTTCAGAAAAAATAAAATCTGCATTCGAAACCATTTTACCGGAGAAGAGTAGCTTTGAAAAATAATAAGAAGAAAATTATTTTTGTAAGTCAGGCATTGTGGATTGGCGGAATAGAAACAGCCCTTGTTAATCTTATTAACAAGCTTGATTACAATAAATATGATGTAACCTGCCTTATTACGCAAAATTATCTTGATATGGCAGAACGATTAACAAAAAACTGCAGGCTTATTGTTGCAGACAGGCATAGCTCTGTTACTTTTACAAAGCCTTATAAATTTAAAAAACTATATAATATATTAGAAGAGCCACAAGGAGCCACTCGCTTTCGCAGATTTATATGGCATACATTAAATTTTTTGTTTAAAGCCTTGGAAAATCATCTTTATGCAAGCTATATAAAAGAGCAACTAAAAGACGAAAGCTTTGACACTGCTGTTATTTACAGCGACAGAACTGCGGAAATAGCAGTAAAATCTATAAATGCAAAAAAGTTTTTGATGTTTTACCACCACGGCGCAATACGAAAGGAATACCACGACCGCTACGGTTATAAAAAAAGTGAAAAAGTAATTGCGGTTTCAGATAATATTGCCAAAGAATTAAAAGCATACAGAAAAAAATATGCAAACAAGATTGTTGTTGTTAATAATGTAATAGATATAAATTCAATCATAGAAAAAAGCAAAGAACCTATTGAAGAAGATATTTTTCCGAAAAACAGCTTCAATATAGTTTCCTGTGGTAGGTTGGCGCCCGTCAAGGGCTTGCATTTTGCAGTAGAGGCTGTTGCACGGCTTGTTGAAGAGGGTTTCACAGATATAAATTGGTATATAGTTGGTGGAGGCCCTATTGAAAAGGAACTGAGAGAGCAAATAGCAAAACATAAAATGCAAAAACATATTTTTATGCTGGGAATGAAAAACAACCCCTATCCATATATGAAAAAATGTGATTTGTTTATTCAGCCGAGCTTGTTTGAAGGCTACAGTCTTTCAATTATGGAAGCTAAAATTCTCGGAACACCGATTCTCGCAACCTACGCAGCAGCAGGAAATCAAATTGAAAATGGTGTTGATGGTTTTTTGTGCGATACCAACAAAGAATCTGTTTATGAAAATATTTATGATTTGTATAAAAACAGAGAAGAACTTGAGAATTGCAAAAGTGCTTTGATAAATTGCGATTTTGAGAGTATAAATCAAAGAATTATTTCACAACTTGAAAATTTCTTAAAACGAGAGGATTAAAATGAACGAAAAATTCACAACAGTTATTCAGCCTAAAAATGGTTGGTTTGACTTACACTTAAAGGAACTTTTAAACTATAAGGACCTTATAATTTTGTTTGTTAAAAGAAATTTCACATCACAATATAAGCAAACCATTTTAGGTCCGGCGTGGGCTATTATTCAGCCTTTTATAACAACTGTAATATTTACTCTTGTTTTTGGTAATATTGCAGGGCTAGTGCCAGCCGGAGTTCCCACGTTTTTGTTTTATTTAAGCGCAAATATAATCTGGCAGTATTTTTCAGGTTGTTTAACAACAACTTCGAGTACATTTACAGCAAATGCTGCAATTCTCGGTAAGGTATATTTCCCAAGGCTTGTAATGCCTATTTCTTCGGTAATATCTCAACTTATTCCATTTGCTATACAGCTTGTGTTTTTCTTAATATTTTGGATTTATTATCTTGTAGTGCCTTCGGGTGTCGAACCTAATTTATGCATACTTTTGTTTCCGTTGATTATAGTTCAGCTTGCTATGCTTGGTCTCGGCTTTGGTGTTATAATTTCTGCTTGTACTACTAAATATCGCGACCTTGCAATGGCGGTAGGGTTTGGAACACAGCTTTGGATGTATGCAACACCAATTGCTTATGATATAAGCATAATTCCAGAAAAATATTTATCTTTATATATGTTGAATCCGGTAACACCTGCGGTTATGATTATGCGATACGCATTTCTTGGCACAGGATACTTTAGTTTAAAATATTACTTAATAAGTTGGATAGTGACTATTGTTGTTCTTTTTATCGGTGTAGTCTTATTCAGCAGAATAGAAAAAACATTTGCCGATACTGTATGAGGTTTAGTTATGAGTGAAGTTGCTGTAAAAATTGAAAATGTCTCAAAGGAATATCGTTTGGGTGCAATTGGCGGAACAACCTTGAGAGATGATTTGCAAAGACTTGGGGCAAAACTTCTCAAAAAAGAGGATCCTACAACAAAAGTCGGGACTAACAGTGTTAAACTTAACGAAAAGTTTTTGGCACTTGATGATATTTCATTGCAAGTTAATAAAGGTGAAGCTGTAGGTATAATCGGCCACAATGGTGCAGGTAAATCTACCCTTTTAAAACTTCTTTCTCGCGTTACTGCTCCTACTAAAGGAACAATTTCTTTTAATGGAAGAATTGCAAGTATGCTTGAGGTGGGAACAGGCTTTCATCCGGAGCTTACAGGTCGAGAAAATGTTTATATGAACGGCGCAATTCTTGGTATGACTAAAGAAGAGATTACCAAGAAATTTGATGAAATTGTAGCCTTTGCAGAAATGGAAAAATTTATAGATACACCTGTTAAAAGATATTCATCAGGTATGTACGTAAAGCTTGCCTTTGCGGTGGCTGCTCACCTTGATAGTGAAATTCTTATTATGGACGAGGTTTTAGCTGTTGGTGATATGAAATTCCAGCAAAAATGCCTTGGAAAAATGAATGATGCTGCCAATAGAGAAGGTCGAACTGTCCTTTATGTCAGCCACAATATGAATACAATCCGACAACTTTGCACTCGCTGTATTGTGCTTGACCACGGTAAAATTATTTTTGATGGTGAAGTTGAAAAGGCAATTCAGTTATATATAAAGCACAATATGGATTATAACACAAGTAAAAACTATGAAGATATTGAGACACCTCCATGGATTACACGAAACGATGTTAAACTTATCTCCGCTGAATATGTTGATAAGAAAAGTTGTTCCTTTGAAAGTGGAGAACCACTCAGAATTCGTTTGAAATGGAAAAACAATTTCGATATAAATAATCTTAATGCCCGATTCGTTATCTATTCTTCTGACGATACCAGAGTATGTGCAAGCTTTGCCTATAATTTTCATTCAGGAAAAGCAGGTGAAGTTTCACAGGCGGATTTTTTAATAGATATATCCGCATTAGCTCCCGGTGATTACCAATGTTATTATGTAATGTTTATTGCCAATGAGTTTGGAACGCATATTGATATTGAATATGTAAAAGGCTTAGATTTTTCTGTTAAAGAAAATATTAAACCAGGTGAGCTTGCATGGCGCCCCAATATCTGGGGAAAAGTCAGATTACCCAAAACAGAAGTTATTCAAATAGAGAACATAGATGGATGATATTATAAAAAGGAGAACCGAAGCGATGAAGCTTGGTATTATGACATGGTTTCATTACCGCAATTATGGCACAGTTTTACAGGCAGTTGCATTAACGGCAAAACTCAGAACACTAGGTGTTGATCCTTTTATTGTGAATTATATTCCAAGTGGATATTTTCGTTCTGTTCCCGACTATAGATTTTCAAAAACATTAAAAAGATTCACCAAAAAAGAAGCTTTAGGTGTAAATTATTTTAAGAGTACAGAAAAGGAATCCTATTTTGATAATTTTTTAAATACAAACCTAAAGTTTACATCTAAGTGTGAAGATTTATCCGACCTGGAAACACTTAACAATGAGTTCGACGGTTTTATTTGCGGAAGTGACCAGATTTGGTCTCCGCTTTCTTTTAACCCACACTACTTTTTAGATTTTGTCAGAAACCCCGATAAAAAGATTTCATATGCTCCGAGTTTTGGAGTTAATGAGATTGAGGATTTGTATATAAAAAAACAAGTAAAAGAACATTTATCTGATTTTAAATATCTTTCTGTCAGAGAAGAGACAGGAAAAAAAATAATTGATAACTTAATATCAAAAAAAGCGGCGGTTGTTCTTGATCCAACCTTATTATTAACTAACGATGAGTGGCAGAGCTTATTTGATCTGAAGGGAAAACATTCACAACCTTACTTGATTGTTTATATGTTAGGTCAAAATTCTAAACATTGGGATGAGATATACAGACTTTCAGAACAAATGAAACTTGAAGTTAAAGTGATTCCTGTATATGAAGAAGATTTAAAAAGAAAAGGCTGCCTTGATTTTTGCGTAGGTCCCCAAGAATTTTTAGAGCTAATATATAATGCTTCATATATCTGTACAGATTCATTTCATGGAGTAGCTTTTTCTGTGAATTTCCAAAAACAATTTACGGCGTTTAAAAGATTCAAAAAAAATGATTCAAAAAATCAGAACTCACGAGTTTTACATCTTTTAAATTCGCTTGATTTAACACATAGACTATACAATGATAAAAATATATTGTCACAACTTAACCATCATATAGACTACAATCTCGTTAAGCCCAAATTAAAAACATTACGAGATCTGTCTGTCGACTTTTTAAAAATGTCATTAAGTTCACTTAATGACGTAAAAACAAAAAATCATATATACAATAATATATATACAAACAATTCTTTATGCTGCGGTTGTGGTTCATGCAAAGAAGCTTGTCCTGTTTCTGCGATAAATATTAAAATGAACGAGCAGGGTTTTTATCAATCCTTTGTAGATGATACGTTATGTGTGAACTGTGGAAAGTGTGTTTCAGTTTGCCCTGTGCAACAACGCAAGGTTGCAACAGACACAAAGAATTGTAGCTTATTTTCTTATAAGGATAACGATGCTACGGTTTTACTGGAATCATCCAGTGGTGGTGCCGGACACAGAATCAGTTGCCAGCTTATAAATAAGGGCTTTTCCATTGCCGGATGCACATTTAATTCTGAAACCCAAAAAGCGGAACATATTTTAGTAGAAAATGAAAAGGATTTATATCTTTTTCAAAACTCCAAGTATATGCAGAGTGATTTTTCGAAAGTTTTAGAGCAAATCAAAGCATGTAATAATCCTGTTGCCATTTTTGGCACACCTTGTCAGATAGCTGGTGCACAAAAGCTTTTTTCCAATAGAAAAGATATTTTATATATTGATTTAATTTGTCATGGTGTGCCATCCTATCATTTGTATGAAAAATACAAACAAAAACTAAATACGGAATATGGATTAAATCCTTATAAAACAAATGTTGTTTTTAGGTATAAGCCTATGGGATGGAGACATATTCATCTTCATTCATCTGATGGTGAAAAAAGTTGCTGTATACCAAAGGAGAACGATGATTATTTCAGAATGTTTGAAGTTGGATGTTGTTATATGAAATCATGCTATGAATGCAGATACAGAAAATTCACTTGCGCTGATATCAGGCTCGGGGATTATTGGGGTCCAAAGTTTTCTGATGATACTACAGGAGTAAGTATGGTTTTATGCGCAACCCCAAATGGAGAGAGCATTGTTGAAGAACTAAAAAAAGTAAAAACAGGTATTTTGCAAGAACAGCCTGTTGATGACTATATACAATATCAGCAAATGTCAAATTTACCTTTGCCTGTCTTTTATGATGAATTAATCGAAAAACTAAAAAACCCAAAAACAAAAATATCAAATATTAGCGATAAATATGCTGTTCCTTTAGAAAATGTCAGCTTATCTAAAAAAGAGCATATTAAATATATAATAAAAATGATGTTTTTAAAATGATACATAATATATGAGATGTGTTGAATTATGATACCAAAAATTATTCATTACTGTTGGTTTGGTGGCAATCCCCTACCCAAATCAGCCGAAAAATGTATAAAAAGCTGGAAAAAATATTGTCCCGATTACAAAATAATTGAATGGAACGAAAATAATTTTGATGTTGAGTGTAACGCGTACTGTAAGGCAATGTATGAACAGAAGAAGTGGGCTTTTTTAACGGACTATGTCAGATTAAAAATAATATATGACAACGGTGGAGTATATTTTGATACAGATGTGGAACTTTTAAAACCTATAACTCCTCTCCTGAACGATAGTGCCTTTATGGGTTTTGAAAGCACGGGGTTTGTTGCTACCGGTCTTGGTTTTGGTGCCGAAAAAGAGCACTGCTTTATAAAGGAAAATATGGATTACTACGAGCGGTGGGATTCTGCAAAACCAATATTAACTTGTCCGATTATTACTACACAAGCATTTGAAAAATATTGCGAAGAGATTAATCCGAATATAATAAACAATATCGCTGATGTAACAATTTATCCGCCGGAATATTTTTGTGCAAAAAATTCTCATACCGGAATAATTGAAAAAACGCATAACAGTTTTTCTGTGCATCATTTTGATGCTACATGGAATACAAAGGAAGAACGCAAAAAAACCTTAGAGCGATGGAATAAACATAAGATAGAAAGAATAAAGCGTTTTCCCAAGTTATTGTTGCGAAAAATCATCGGTGATTCAACTGTTGATAATATAAAAAAAGCAATATTAAAAAAATGAATACTAAAAAATTCAAATTAAAAAACACTAAAGTTGTAATATTAGCATTTGTGCTAATTATTACAATTACAGCCACCATATTCAGCAATGTTTGTATCAAAATTTCTGAATACACCATAAATCTTTCTGAATTGTCCGGGAGTGCAAGAGTTGTTGTTATTTCCGACCTGCACGGCAAAGAATATGGTAGAGATAACGCACGGCTGTTGGCTAAAATAAGTGAACAGAAACCGGATGCAATTTTTGTTGTGGGTGATATGCTCAATGACAGTGATACTGAGAACGGATTTTCTAAAACTAAAAATCTATTAGTTGCGCTTTTAGACATTGCTCCTGTGTATTTTTCTTATGGTAATCAAGAAAAGGAATACAGTGGCGATATAATCGATGGATTTGTTAATACAATTAAAGAAAATGGGATTATAGTTTTAGATGATTATTTTACAGATTGCGAAATAAATGATCAGAAAATCCGTATTGGCGGAACAATGGGTTATGCGTTTCCTTTTGGTAGAACAAAAGAAGAGTTTGAAAGCTCAGATGAATATAGCTTTTTAAAGGATATGGAGAAAACAGACTCTCCGACAATTGTTTTAGCTCACATGCCTGATACATTTATTTTTAATGGCGCACATAATTATTGGGACAATATAGACCTTGTAGTGAGCGGACATACCCATGGCGGAGTTTTAAGACTTCCCTTTGCGGGAGGCTTGTATGCACCAATGCAGGGTTTCTTCCCTGAATATGATTATGGTTTTTATATGCTTGGGGAAAAAATGCAAATGGTAATAACATCCGGACTGTCCGGTTATAAGTTTATTCCAAGGTTTTTAAATTTACCTGAAATTTGTGTTTTGAATTTAACAGAAAAGTAAAAGAGGTGATTATAAATGACAGAAAATATTGTATTAGAAATTCTTTCTGCATTTATACACAACAGAAAACCTTGTTTGAACGATGAAATGAACGAAAATACGGCTTTCTATTTCTTTTACATTCAAGGCATATTGCCCATTTTAGCCTATATGGATAAAAAATGGGATATAATAACAAATGAAAATATTAAAAAGAAGCTTGTGGATTGCTATTATCAGACTATTGCAGAAAACTTCAATAAAGCAAATATGTTTGAAAACCTCTCGCAAAAGTTAAGTGAAAATAAAATTCCTCATATGCCGGTAAAGGGATGGTATGTGCGCACCTTCTACCCTGTTCCTGAGCTTCGAACCTTCGGAGATATTGATATTCTTATAAATAAACAGGACAGAAAAAAATCAGACGAAATATTTACAGATAACGGTTACATTACAAAAGAGAATTGGGAGCCCACATATAGCTATGATAAGGGCGCACTCAGATGTGAGGTTCACACTGAACTTATGGATTCAGATTTGGGAAAAGGCGAAAATGTGATTTCATACTTTTCTGACGCTTTAAAAACTGCAGAAAAGGATGTTGGTGAACGGTATTCACCGCAAAAAGACCTTCACCTTATGTATCTCTTTTGCCATTTGGCAAAGCACTTGTATAGTGGTGGCGCCGGCATAAGAATGTATATGGATATTGCTTTATTTTTAGAGGCATATGGCAACACTCTGGATTTTGATAAAATATACGAGGATTTCAAAACACTCCGTTTAAACCTCTTCTATAAAACTGTTGTATGTGCTTGCAGCAAGTGGTTTCAAATAGATTTGCCTTTTGAAATAAATGATGTAAAACAGGATAGTTTGGATGCATTGAAAAAATATACTTTTGGAGCAGATTTATTCGGCAAAACAAGAGACAAATCAATAATACATTTAAGAAATGATGAGGTAGGCTCTAAAGGAAGTGTTTTAAAAGATACGCTCTTTCCTAATGCCGAAAAAATAGAAGAAAGATATAAATTTATTAAAGGCAGAAAATACCTTTTGCCTGTGGCATGGGTTGCAAGAAGTGTTGTAAATCTAAAAGAAATACCTCAAAAATTTAAATATATAAAAAAAGTTTCAAATGCAGATATGGATTCAGTTAGTGAATACGATGAATTTATATCAGAAATCGGATTATAGCGGTTGAAAAATGAAAGTCGAAGCATTTTGCTCCGACTTTCATTTTTCTATTTAAACTAATTTATATCACACCAAAAAACTTTTTAACAACAGGCAGAATTAAAAAATCTGTTTTTCTGAATGCGGTGCTATGGCCACCGTTTAAAACCATAACCTCTTCTGCACCCTCAACTGCCTTGGTGATTTTTCTTGAATGCCTGCGTTTTATCATATCAAACTCACCGAAAACATTAAGGAAAGGAACCTTAATCGCAGAGAGTTTTTTATAATTAAGCTTGGGTTGCCCTACCATCATCCCTTCAATTTCTCTTCGTCTTATCATTTCGGGGTCTTTGGTAATGGCGGCTTTAATTGCATATATTCTATGGTCTTTTATAATTCCCAACTGGTCGCCTGTTTTTGTTCCTCTTGTGTTAAGATTTGAACCGAATACTGCAAGACGCTCCACATATTGAGGGTACGTCACCGCAAAGCACATAGCAAGATTACCACCATCGGAAAAACCGCAAAAGCCTGCTTTTTCAACACCTAAA
>JAZUOL010000123.1:0-32078 GCA_045604605.1 Acutalibacteraceae bacterium
TATCCTTAACGGTCTTGGAAAGGACGCTGCACAGATTATTTCAAGAATCAACGGTTTCACATTTGTTGAAACAAAGTTCGATTATATGACAGGCAAGCTCGAAATCGTTAGCGAAAAGGCTTACTCAAACGGCCCCAGAGCTAAGGTTCGTTGCTACGGTGCAGATAATGTTCCTGAAGGCGTTGCAATTATGAGACTTGAAAATGTTGGCGTTTCCATCACAGGTAACTCAACTAACCCCACTCGTTTCCAGCATCCCGTTGCAGGTACCTACAAAAAATGGTGCAACGAAAACGGTGTTAAATACTTCTCAGTTGCATCCGGTGGCGGTACAGGCCGTACTCTTCACCCCGATAATATGGCTGCAGGTCCCGCTTCTTATGGTATGACAGATACAATGGGTCGTATGCACTCTGACGCTCAGTTTGCAGGTTCATCATCAGTTCCCGCTCATGTAGAGATGATGGGTCTTATCGGTGCAGGTAACAACCCCATGGTTGGTATGACAGTTGCTTGCGCAGTTGCTATCGAAGAAGCTTCTAAATAATTAAATTCAACACAAAATCCGTCACTCTCAGATGAGAATGACGGATTTTTTATGTTTTTATTTGACTGTTATGGTTGCATAGCTGTCATATTCAAAAAAGTCTGTACTTACTGAGGGGATTTTAAAACCGTTTGAGTATATGTTTTCAAATTCTGTTGAAACGCTGTTTGATGAAGTTTTACCTGCAACTTTATTTGGAAGTGCGGATTTGTAAGAAATACTTTTATATTTTACGTTTGAAATATTTAAGTTAGTTACGGTGTCGGTGTAAACAAGGCATCCGATTGCTCTGCTGCGAGCATCGTAAATTTCAATGTTTTCAAAAGTTACACCATTAATACTACCTCCGCCTTGTTCAACAATAATTGCGAGGGCGGGGATCCTGTCTGCATCCCAGGTTGCATCGTGGCGAAGAACTGCGCAATCTTTGAAGCTTATATCCGAAATAGGAAGGTTAACTTCACCGCAGATACCAAAACATCTTGCTTTTCCGTTCCAGGCGATACAGTTGGTGAATGTAACATTTTTACTTATAGCAGAGCTGTCACCACCGAGAGTTTTTACATCAAATAAATCGTCTCCTGCTCGGGCAAAGCAGTTATCAACCGTTACATTTTGAGAGTTGCATATTGCAAAAGCGTCACCATTCTGACGATATCCGAAAATATCAACATCTTTGATAGTAACGTTATTGCAACGATAAGTAATAAAGGACCATTCAGCCGGGTTGATTAATTTTATTCCTCTGATTTCAAGGTTATTGCTGAAGGTGAATACCAAGCCGCGTCTTTCGTGCCAGTCAAGGTTGGAAAAGTCGAAAACGCCATGACCTAAAAGCTTGATGTCGTTGCAACTGTTAAAGTTAAGGAAGGGATAACGAGTTAATCCTATACCTGTTTCTGATGTTGCACCATCTTCAACATAACTGTTGTTATCTGCATCGCTGTTGATATCGTACAGGTGGTTTGCTATGAAGTATGCACCGGATTTGAGGTAATACACAACATTACTTGCGCCGACACCACTTGCATAATCCCAACGATATACGCCTTTTTCATAAACGAAAACATTGGATTCGCCGTATTTTTCTTTTAACTCTGCAATTTCTTTGTCTTCGTCGATTTTTTCCCTTACGTATAATGTATAGGCATATTTTTGATCGTTTTCACTGAAAAGGAAAGTATATGTTCCGAAATCTGTAATTCTTGCATTTGTAACCCTTGGCCCGTATATTGGGGTGATGTTGTGGGATTTCGGTAAAACAATAACCTTATCTATGTAAAAATCTTTTGTATTTATTTGAATATCAAATTGGAAGTTCTTTCCGGGTTCAACATATATCTCAGAGAAGGAATGAAGTTCGCCGGTTTGAGTTTCTCCGACAAATACAGTGGTGGAATAAACAGGGATTCTTGTGCTGTTAATGTGTACCTTGTGGTAAGGAGAAACGATAATACCGTTTACGTCAGTATACCCCTGTGCTTCCACATAGTCGTTATCAACAACGTTTGCTCTGCTTATATAATCTTCTACCGTAAGGTTGGCATCTTTCAGGTTTACAATAGCTTCGGCAGGATATTCCAGATATGTAAAACTGAAATCTTTTTTTACAGGAACAACCTCATTTGGTCCGCTGAAAATATTAAAGGCGGATATGATTGACATAAAAAGCGCAAAAACTGCTTTTAAAAAAGACATGAAAATCTTCCTTTCGGAGAGTTTTATTAATGCTCGCTAATTTTACCACGAAACCAATTAAATATCAATGACATTTATACTATATAAATGTTTTCTGTGTAATATCGTTAGAAAATAAGTGCGATAATTGTGCAGTTTTACTTGACAAAAACACGAAATTATGTGTATAATTTTTGATGTGAAATTAAAGCAAGTATTACTTGTGTTTTTTGAAAGAAGGATTTTAAAATGGCTAAGGTACTTATCGAAACATCCGCTCGTCACGTTCACGTATCAAGAGCAGATCTTGATATTCTTTTTGGTGAAGGTTATGAGCTTACACCTAAAAAAGACCTTTCTCAGCCCGGTCAGTTCGCTTGTGAAGAACGTGTTGCAGTAATCGGTGCAAAGGGTCAGTTCCCTGCAGTTTCAATTCTCGGTCCTACAAGACCATCTTCTCAGGTTGAAATTTCTGCATCTGATGCTCGTTCAATAGGTGTTGTTGCTCCTGTAAGAGAGAGCGGTGATATTGTGAACAGTGGTTCTTGTAAGCTTGTTGGACCTAAAGGTGAGGTTGAGCTTAAAGAAGGCGTGATTGTTGCTAAAAGACATATTCACCTTACTCCCGATGCTGCTGCAGAGTTCGGCGTTGAAGATAAAGAGGTTGTTGGTGTTAAGGTTGAATCCGACGGACGTTCACTTATTTTCGGTGATGTTGTTTGCCGCGTTCACCCCAACTTTGCTCCTGCAATGCATATCGATACAGATGAAAGCAATGCAGCTTTCGCAACTCCCGGTATGATGGGCGAAATTGTAAAACTTTAATTTTACATAATTTTTAACCCCTTGCTTCGAAAAAGCAGGGGGTTCATTGTTGGTCCCTTTAGGGGTGGAAACAAACCCCCGGTTCTACCGGGGGAAGAAAAAGGCTTTAGCAAAGCCAAAAACGGCGCGCTCAAAGCCGCCGAAGTAGTTGCAAATAATTTTCAGAATCTTTTCCAGAAATCTTTGCCCCAAGGATGAGCTTGCTCTTCCCATTCATCACGGTGTTTTATGATTTTTTCTCGCATTTCATTAACTTTTTCTTTGTAGTTTTCGTCATTAGCGAGGTTTTTAGTTTCCCAAGGGTCGTTTTTTATATCATAAAGGAATGTCCATTTGTCTTCCTCGTTATCGCCGTTGCGATATTCAATAAGCTTATAGTTTTCGTCCTTTACACCGCGAACAAAGGTATCAAATATAAGGTATAATTCCTCGCGGAAATTCTCACCGTGTTTACCGTCAAGAAGCTCTGCAAAGCTTTTTCCGTCAACAGAAGAGGGGGTGTTTATGCCCACTTTTTCACAAAGAGTGGGGAAAATATCATAAAGATAAACATAAGCATCGTTTCTTTGGTTTTTGGCTATTCCCGGACCTGCCATAATAAGAGGAATACGAACCCCGTGCTCATAAATATCTTCTTTGCCCAGCCAACCGTGTTGCCCCACAGCAAGACCATTATCGCCTGTGAAAACTATAATTGTGTTTTCTTCTTCTCCGAAAGCTTTAAGTGCATCAAGTAGTCTGCCGATTTCGTAGTCAAGGTGGGTTATCATTGCAAAATATTCTGCAATATGGCGTTTGATTTCTTTTTCTTCTCTCGGGTATGCTGCCAGATGCTCATCACGATGCACCATAAGAGGATAGTTTGTATCAATAATCTTCTGAAAATTCGGTGGTAATTCTATTTTTTCAGGGTCATACATTTTGCGGAATTTATCGGGCATTGTGCGGGGGTCATGGGGTGCTAAATAGGCAAGATACATAAAAAATGGTTTTTCTTTATTAGAGTTCTCATTAAGCAACTCAATTGCCGAATCTGTAAGCAAGGTGCTTGAATGCTTGCCCGGATCAAATTCATCGCAATGCTGCTCCTGCGGGTGGTTGTCACTATAAAAATCCACTACAAAATTTATAACATTATCGTATTTTCCCGTTGGGTCAAAGCGACAGGTGGGCACATTCCAATGGTCCCACATTCCTCCAAAGAAAATTTTCGCTCCCTGAGTAAAGCTACGGGCATAGGCGGGGCAACCATTGTGCCATTTGCCAAGACCTATTGTTTCATAGCCGTTATTCTTAAAAGTTTCCGCAAGGGTTTTGTGTTGCTCGGGAATGTTACCACCAAGTTCTTCAAGGTGAAAAGGATTTCTTCCCGATAAAATCATAGCTCTGCTCGGCATACAAACTGCACCGCAGGTACCGCCTGCAATGTGGGCACGAGTGAAGGCTGTGCCGCGAGAAGCCAGTTTATCAAGATTTGGAGTGATAATTTCATTGTTGCCGAGAGCATGGATAGTGTCAAAACGCTGGTCGTCTGTTACTATAAATAAAATATTCGGTTTTTCACTCATAAAAACACCACCTCTATATCTGCCATAAGATCAAGTTTATTAAGCAAAGATTTTATTGACACAATTATATCACATAATTAACCTGAAAAACAATGCCTTAAAATATAAGTTTGCAATATATAGCCAGATATACTATACTGTTATTAATGTTAAGGAAAAGCAAGGTGAGTTTATGGAAGTGAAAATCTCTCCTGAAAAAGAATACCAGACATTTAAAAGCATTGGTGCAAGCGGGGCGTGGTGGGCTCAGATTGTTGGCGGTTGGAGTCATATTGATGAGGCTTCAGGTAAACCTATCCGTGACAGAATTGCTGAGCTTTTATACAATAAGGAAATGGGTATCGGTATGGGCGTTTATCGCTATAATATCGGCGGAGGTTCGAAGCATTCGGGAAAGGGTGTGTATAGTCAACCTGCAAGAGCAACGGAATGCTTTGAGATTTCCAAAGGGAAATATGATTGGAACCGTGACAAAAACGCAGTTTATATGATGAAAAAATGCGTTGAAAATGGTGCTGATGAAGTTGTTTTTTTCGTTAATTCACCAATTGAAAGACTTACTAAAAATGGTCTTGCTCATAACAAAAAATATCAGCTTTTTCACGAAAATATCAGTAAAAAGAATTATAGAGAATTTGCAAAGTATTGTCTTGATGTAACGGAGCATTTTGTAAAAGACGGGATACCCGTAAAATATATTTCACCGGTTAATGAACCTATATGGGTCTGGAATGGTGGTCAGGAAGGTTGCTTCTATCGTCCGCGCAGTGTTAAAAATGTATTTAAGGTGTTTGCAGAGGAAATTGATAACCGCTCGGAACTTGAAAATGTAAAATTATCGGGTGCCGAGTCAGGGGATCTCAGATGGTTTAATAAATCATATACCCGTCAACTTTTGAAAAATAAAAATGTGAGAAATCATCTTGACAGTGTGGATGTTCATTCCTATTGTCTGCCCTTACCTTTGCCCGTCAAAATACCATTTCTCAACGACAGACTTGCTTTTGTGAAGCGTTTCAGAAAATGGATGGATAGAAAATACCCCTATGTGCCCATAGTAATGAGCGAGTGGACTCATATGCAAGGTGGCAGGGATTATGGTATGGATTCTGCTCTTGTTACCGCAACTACAATGTATCAGGATTTCACTCTTCTCAATGCAGTTTCATGGCAGCATTGGATTGCAGTTTCTGAGGTTGATTACTGCGACGGACTTATTTACATAAATCTTGAGGACCAATCATTTGAAATCACAAAGAGATATTATGTAACAGGTAATTTCTCAAAATATATTAAGTCCGGTTCAAAGCGCATTGAAGCACAGACCGATGACAAAGCCGTGCTTGCTACTGCTTTTAAAAATAATGAAGAGACAGTTCTCGTGCTTATAAATAATTCCAATGAAGAAAAAGCGTTTTCACTGCCTTTAGGAAAAGAGTTTCTCATTTCCGTTACCGATGAAAACAACAACCTTAAAGAAAGCGTAACAGATTCAAAAAATATTTTAATAACGCCAAAATCTGTTACAACTGTGGTGATAAAATGAAAAATAAAGTATTAAATCTTATTTTGTCAATAAAAAAACATTGGAAAACTGCGCCCGACGGCAGATATATCTCTTTCAAGGAAATTGTGTCTTTAGCAGTAGGCGGTATCGGTGTTAAATTCATAGTTTATTGTGTAAGCACGATGATTTTAAGCGTTGGCAATACCCTTATCGGTAATACTATCGGTATTCCGCCTGCGTCAATTTATTTTATTTACATACTCAGCGTTGTGGCAAGCTTTCCGTTAACAGCCTTGAGGGCTAAAATGATTGATAACTCCAGAAGCATGAAAGGTAAATACAGACCATATATTCTCACAATGGGACTCCCCACAGTGCTTCTTGGTATCGGCTTTATCTGGGCGCCTTATGAAATGATGAGTATGCCTGTTAAATGCCTTGTTGTTTTGCTTTTTAACATAGGCTTTCAGTTCTTCTATAATTTCCTTCTGGATGCAAACGACAGTATTATCAATGTTCTTTCACCAAACACAATTGAAAGAACTGACGTTTATGCGGTGAAATCTGTTATAGAAAATATCTCACCATCAATTGCGGGAATATTCCTTCCTATTGTTGCAAGGTTAATAACAGGGGATAATACTCTTTACGATATGAGAGTTTACAGAGTTCTTTATCCGCCTATGCTTATTGTTGGCTTCTTTGTTTCACTCATAATTTATGTGAATACCGAGGAACGAATAGTTCAGCCAAAAAACCATACTGTAAGCATGAGCTTTATTGATGCTTTTCGTGCTGTTGCAAGAAATAAATATTTCTGGATTATTTCTCTTGCAGGGTGGATAGGTTTTCTTGAAGGCTCTTTCGGTACAATTATGGGTTGGATGTATAACTATCAGGCGGCTTGCTCCGCAACTCAGTATGCAGTTATAGTTGCGATTTCGGGTAATGCATCACTGTGGCCAAACCTTTTTGCACCCTTCCTTATAAGGCGGTTTGGAAAAAAGAAGGTTCTTATATTAAGCAATATTATGAATGTGATCTTTATTGCTCTAATGCTCCCTGTTGTAAGAATGAAGGGTTCGGGAGTTATATGGATTTTACTTGTGTTTATATTCATAAACCAGCTTCTTACCTCCTGCGGTCACTTTATGAATCCTAGCCTTAATGCAGATATCAGAGATTATCAGCAGTATATCAGCGGAGAAAGAATTGATGGTATGTTTTCTGCCATTGGTCTAATAGGGGCGGTTATTACCCTTGGAACATCTTCTGTTTTACCTGCAATTTATGAAAAAGCAGGTCTTAATGAAAGCACTGCAGTTGCTTTAGGTTATAGTGTAGATAATGTTTATGACGTGCTTTATAATACTGAGCTTTTTCAGTCAATTTGCTCTGTTCTGATTATTGCTTCCGTTGTGGGTGCAACCCTTAATGTAATACCGTTCTTCTTCTATGATTTAACTGAAACAAAGCAAAAAGCAATGGTTAATGTTTTGAGGATAAGAGCATTTTTTGAAGATGCTATGAACGGAATTTCAACGAGTGAACAGGAAAATGAAGTTAAAGAAATCATAAATAATGCAAATAAATACGCAAATAAAAAAGCGCTTACCATAGAAAAGGGTATGAGCAAAAAAGAAAAAAAGTATATCAGAGAAAACAATGAGCAGATTGAAATAGCAAAAATTATATTGAACGAGCTTAACTATTTCAATACGCCTGCGGGTGAATTTGAACTGAAATATTCTCAGAATATTCTCTCTTCAAATGGTGATATCAATGTTCAGGAATTGTTATCTCGTACGAAAGCGTTACCAAAAAGTAATCACGATGAAAAAGAATTCAGAAATAAAATGATTTCATCTGTAAGAGATTTTAAAGTTTCTGAAAAAACTCTTGCAAGTGATAAATTCAAAAAAGCAGAAAAGTTTGATGCTGCCATTTTCACGGAGCTTTTCAATACATCCGATGAATTGGCAATAGAAATAAGAGAACTTCAGAAGAAAATCAAATTCGCAAAACAAAACAAGGAGAATATTGATGCTTTAAAAGAAAAAATTGAAATTCTTCGCAAAGAGCAAAAAGAGAATGATATGAAAATCAAAGAAGCAAGAAAGAAAAATATTCTTCGCAACAGAGCAAACAAACCTACTCTTGATGCCCAAAAATGTATAGCCAGATACGAAAGCTATAAAAACTATATGAATATGCTTGTATAAAAGTTACACCCACTTACCAAATTAAATCGGTAGGTGGGTGTAGCATTTGTTTTATAAACTGAATTTATTTTTCCAAAGACCATTTTTGTTGCATTATAAAGGCGGGATCACAGTCGTCGTCGCTTTTTCGTGTGTAAAATGCAGTGATTAAATCGCCGTTATCCAGTTCTACTGTTGAGGGGTAGCCTAAATCATCAGTATCATAGCCATGGTGCAAAATAACTTCATCACTCCAGGTTTCACCGTTATCTTCGCTGAAAACTGCCCATATTCCGTAAGGTCTTTTCCTGTGAGAGAATGCGGAAATCAATGTGCCTGATGAATGGAGGTATAAGTGCCCGGGAGCACCGCTGTCATCTCTTACGATTTGCTCAGGCTTACTCCAGGTTATGCCATTATCAAGAGAAACAGTCTGGTAAAGAGTGAATATAGTTTCTTCTGCGTTTTCCGCACGTAAGTGGCAGATTATTTTTCCATCAGGAAGCTGAATAGCGTGTGGCTCATAGAAATAAAGTTCTTTAAATTCCTTGTATTTATAGATGCCTAATTCGCCTCGCAAGGTCATTTCACCGGTTTGGGTGTTTATAGTGTGGGCTTCGATATGGTTATGTATACCCTGTATTCTGCCAACCCATAAAACTGTACCATCATTAAGCACGGTAGGACCATGAGGTGATGAGATTGGAGATTTATATATCTTGCTCCAGGTTTCACCACAGTCTTCGCTTATTCTGAAATTTACGCCGAGAGCTTCTGCTTCATCTTCTGCAGAAACAGAATTTATGTAATCAAAGCATTCCTGAGTCTGTGGCATATTTTCTCTTTGAAATTGGAGAGTATTATTAAATGAAGTGGCAATAAGACCACTTTCACCGAAAACAGTAAGTCCAACATCTCTGTCATCAAGAACAGTGTCGAAAACAGGGACGGGCTTTCCGTAGGTTTCACCATTATCATCGCTAAAGGCTAAAACGCCCTTTCCGAAAGGGCAAATGTGCTCCACTCTGTAACCTGAAGCACCAACGCAGATTTTGCCATTCTGAAGCTTTGCAATAGTAGGCCATGCGAAGTAGGCATGGTGAGTTTCAGTATTGGTCATAACAACCTTTGGCGAACCGATTAATTTTATATTCAAAAAAAATTCCACCTTTTTACTATTTACTGTTTATAACACCGCACCATTATCTTTAAGCTTTTGTTGAAGAGCTTTAATATTAACAGTATGTGCGGTTGTGTTGGTTTTATGGGCTATTGCAGCAGCGGTGCCTGCGGCTTCGCCAAGGCAACAACAGATTGGCATTATTCTGACAGATGCCTGTGCCTCGTGGGTAGCAGAAAGGCAACGCCCTGCAACAAGAAGATTATCATATTCTTTAGGTAAGAGTGAACGGTAGGGAATTGTGTAATATTCACCGTCACCGAAGAATCTGTGACTTGTTCCCGTACCTGAAGGATTGTGAATATCAATATCATAATTACCGAGAGCAATCGAATCGTCGAAGCGGGTGCAGGCGATGATTTCATCACCTGTGAGAATATGCACACCTTTTAGCTTTCTGCTTTCTCTGACCCCTATATCAATAGCAATGGAAATCAAAGCACTTTCGTGGAACGCGTTTGAATTCTTTTTCAGAAAGCCTATAAGCTCATGAATTTGCCTTCGGGCTATAACTTCGGCTTTGCTTACATCCAATGGGTTAGTTGGGTCAAGCTTTACCACACGGGTGGAATTGAAATGCAAAACATCTTCCCCAACACCAAAGAAGACAAGAATATTTTCTCTAGGATTTGTGATTTCACCCTTTTCCTGCTTTTCTTTATAGAGCTCCTGTAAGCGTGGTCTTTCCTCTGTGAAAAGGTCAAGATCAACGCCACTCATACGAAAGCAGGTAGTCATGGGTTGGCAGAGGTTGTCACTTTCCCGACCTAACTGAAAATCACAACCTGCAAGATAGAATAATTCACCATCACCGGTAGCATCTATGAAGAAATCTGACTCAGCTGTAAATTTATGTCCCTTAGAGGTAATATCAATCTGTGTTATTTTTCTTTCCTTGGTTTTAACATCATAAACTACACCATGAAAAAGAACATCAACACCTGCCTCGGTTGTTATATCATCAAGAACTATTTTAAAGTATTCGGAATTGAATTCGTGATCCTTGCAGTCATCAACATATTTATCATGCCGAAGTTTCAGTTCTTTGAAAATTCCTTGGGAAAGGTAGTTCCTTTTAACAGTTGTGTCCCAATAAGGCTTTGTCCAATAGGGCATAAAAGGGTAAACAAGGTTATTTGCAATGGCTCCGCCAAGACAACCCGATTTTTCCACAATCAAAACCTTAAGACCTTCACGGGCGGCACTTACTGCAGCAGCAACACCGCTGAGACCACCACCTGCAACAACAAGATTATATTTCATAAAATCCACTACCTTTTTATGATATTCATAAAATTAATTATACCACCGCTTAGATTCAAAAACAATAGATTTAAATTGTAACATACTCTTGTAAGAATTTAGAAGATATGTTACAATTAACTATGTATAATATTTACTATTACGAAAGAAGTGAATAATATGGTGAAAAATTATGATGCAGTTGTTATCGGTGCCGGTAATGGCGGTCTTGTGGCAGCTGCGCGTCTTGCTAAAGAGGGCAAAAAAACATTACTTATTGAGCGCCATAATTTGCCCGGTGGTTTTGCAACAAGCTTTGTGAGAGGTAGATTTGAATTTGAGGCATCACTCCACGAGCTGTGCGGTGTCGGCTCTATTACGGGGAAATCACCTTTGCAGAAAATTTTTCAAGAAGTTGGTGCGGCTGATAAAATAGAGTGGGTTTCACTTGATGAAGCATTCAGAGTGATTACATTGAATGAAAATGAAAAATGTGACTATTCAATGCCTTTGGGGAAAGGTGCGTTCATAGCAAAACTCGAGGAATATGATCCGGGTTCATCGGCTGTTGTTACAAAGATTTTTGATCTTATTGAGAGTATCGAAAAAACCTTGGATTTTGTAAGCGATATTCAGGATTTCAAGCCCTCAATGATAAAAGAGATTTTCTCCGAGCACACAGATTTCCTTAAGGTTGCTAACTACTCTGTTGATGAGGTTCTTGAATCTTTAGGCGCAAGTCAGAAAACACGAGACATCATTAATGCTTATTGGTGCTACCTTGGTCAGCCTACAGACGAGCTTAATGTTATTCACTATTTCACAATGCTTCACGCATATATTATTGATGGTGCTGTTATACCAAGAGGCAGAAGCCATCAGATAAGCACAGCTCTGCTTGAAGCTTTCACCGAAAATGGTGGCGACGCTTGGTTTAACACAAGTGTTAAGAAAATAATCGTTAAAAATGGCGTGGCATCAGGTGTTGAGCTTGAAGATGGCACACAGATAAATGCCAAGGCAGTTATCTGCAATGCTTCACCATATAACGCTTTCACAAAGCTTATAGATGAAAAGGAAATTCCTGAGAAACTGAAAAAAGAGGTTAATGCCAAAACATTGGGAGCAAAAGGCTTTGCAGTATTTTTGGGTCTTAACCGTTCTGCAGATGAATTGGGTCTTGATAACCACACCTATTTCATTTATCCCACTAACGATAACAGAAAATGCTATGAATTAAGTAAGCGCATTGAAACAAATGATGTTCAGGCGACTGTTTGCCTTAATAAAGCATTTGACGATTGTTCACCTGAGGGCACAAGCATTCTCTATATGACATCTATTTTTGCAGGTGATGAATGGAGCAAGGTTTCTGTTGAAGATTACTATAAAACAAAAATTTCCTTTGCAGAAAAAATGATAGATAATTTTGAAAAAGCAACAGGTATTAAAATCAGAGATTATATAGAGGAAATTGAAATTTCAACACCTATGACTTATGCGCGCTATACAGATGCTCCTGCAGGCACTATCTATGGCTATGAAGCAACTAAGGAAGACGGTATCGTTAAGAGAATCGTTTTTGATATGATAGATAAAGGCATTCAGGGACTTTACTTTGCCGGTGGTTACACCACAAGGCATATGGGTTATTCACCCAGTTACACAACAGGAGATATGGCAGCAAAGGCTGCGGTACTCGCTATGGAAAAGGAGGCAAAGTAAATGAGTAAGAAAAAATTCTCTGTAAACGGCACCTTTAAGGATAGCGTTAATACAGTAAAGTTTTTAACAGAAAGAAAACAGTTCATTAATAGTGCTGATGCGGTTATACCAACCCGAACTGATGATTTCGGTGTGAATAAGGTGGCTAAAAGTATTCACCCAAAAGAGCAAAATCTTGTTATCAGCAGAATTGAAGAGCACGGAGATATTGCAAAAAGCTATTATTTTAAAAACGAAAGTGCTCCTCTTGCATATTTTAAAGCAGGTCAGTACCTTACCTTTAAGCTTGAAATAGGTAATTCAGTTGTTACCCGTTCATATTCTATCGCTTCTTCACCTGCCAGTGCATTAAAAGGTGAATATCAGATTACAGTTAAGCGTATTAATGACGGCTTTGTTTCCGATTATATTCTTGATAACTGGAGCGTAGGCGATAAGGTTACTGCTTATGCACCGGAAGGAAATCTTATATATAACCCATTAAGAGATGCTAAAAATATCGTTGGTATTGCAGGCGGTAGCGGTATCACTCCTTTCCTTTCAATTGCAAGAGCAATTGACCAGGGTGACGAGGCTTGCGCTCTTACGTTGCTTTATGGTTGCAGAACATCGGATGAAATTCTTTTCAAAGCAGAGCTTGATATGCTTTCTGAGAAAAATGAAAAAATCAATGTAGTTTATGTATTGAGCCATAGCGACGAGGAAGGCTTTGAAAAGGGCTTTGTTGGTGCAGATATTATAAAAAAATATGCGCCTGAAGAGAATTACAGCATTTTTGTCTGTGGTCCCGGCGGTTTGTATAAATTCCTTGACACCGAGCTTCCTAAGCTCCAAAAAGAAAAGAAATATATTCGCTTTGAGGTATTCTCTTCCGGTAAGAAGGCTGAAGAAGAACCCAAGGAATACAGTATAACAGTTATTAACCGCTCAAATGAATCAGTAATTAAAGCAAGCAGCAGTGAAACTGTTCTTTGTGCTTTTGAACGAGCAGGCATAGTTGTTCCGGCAAGATGCCATACGGGTGAATGCGGTTTCTGCAGAAGTAAGCTTGTAAGCGGAAAGGTTTATATACCTGAAGGCGAAGACAAGCGCCGTATTGCAGATATGCAGTTTAATTTCATACATCCTTGCTGTTGCTACCCCGAAAGCGACCTTGTTGTAAGAATTAATTAATGTATTATGGCAATTACAATAAATATTTATTACACAGGCGAAAACAACAATGCTAAAAAATTTGCCGAAGAAATGATGGCAAGCGGTATTATTAGTGAAATACGCGCCGAAGAGGGTAACCTGAAATATGAATATTTCGTTCCGATGGATGATTGCAAAACAATTCTTTTAATTGACAGTTGGAAAAATCAAGAGTCTCTTGATAAGCATCACGCTTTACCAATGATGCAGAAAATAATTGAATTGCGTGAGAAGTATAATTTGACTATGAAAGTTGAGCGATACATTACCGACGAATCAGGCATACCTGAAAAGGACAAAGCGTTTATAAGAAAAGCTGAATAACCAAAGCCCCCGCAATGAAAGGTTTAATCTGTCATTGTGGGGAGTTGTTTTTTAATCAGGTGAATGGTATAATCGATTAGGTAAATAAAGATTAGATTAAATAGTAACGATTGTGAAAAAGCAAAAAAGGTGTATAATCTAATTAGTCTTATTTATATAAAAGATTGGTGAAATGTATGAATACATATTTTAACGAAATAACCTCAAAGCCCATAAACACAGTTGATGGTAAAGTTGTTTACAAAATTCCTGCAGGCGCAATGTGCGGTAACGGAGATTTAGGTGTGGTTTTTGATAACGATGAAAAAGACATCATTATTCATATTTCAAAATGCGATTTCTGGAAATTCGGGAACGGAGTTCATGGCGGTGGCGGTATCAAAACCGTTGGTGATTTGCGCATAAACAATGTTGATTTAGAAAAATATAACATTAAGCAATATTTTAATAAAGGTCTTCTCGAGTGCAAATTCGGTAGCATTGAAATGGAGCTTTTTGTTGCTCCCGGAAATCTTGTTTGTTTTGAAATCAAAGCTCATGAAACAAAAGGCTTTCCGACTGTTAATATTAACCTTCCGGATACCTGTAATTCAGAGAATACAGAGGTTGAGAAAAATGGTGTTAAATGCTATTGCCGTAAATTCTCAGGGGGAAATGTTAGTATTGAATCTGCAGCTGCTGTAGGATTGAAAGAACTCAGCACAAATACAGCAGATGGAGTTAAAACCGTTCGTTATTGTATTTCGGTTGTTACAAACTTTGACTCGGATGATTATACAAATAAAGCCTTTGAAATGGCTTTAAACTGCAATTATGATGCAGAAAAATCAAACACAGAGGAGAAATGGAAAAAGTTCTTTTCCGCATCCAAAGTAACCCTTCAGGATAAGAAAATTGAAGGCTTCTATAATTCAAGCCTCTATCATCTTGCAGGATGTATGGGAAACAGAGAGTTTCCTCCCGGATTATTCGGTAACTTTGTAACTGATGATTTCTTTCCTTGGGCAGGGGATTATCATATGAATTATAACTATGAAGCGCCCTATTACTGTATTTTCTCTGCTAATCATCCCGAGCTTTTTGATGGCTATATGGCACCAATTAACGATATGAAAGATGAAGCAAGAAGAATGGCAGGGTTATTTGGCTGCAAGGGTTATGCATTCCCCGTAAGCTTCGGTCCTAAAGCGCTTGACGTATATTCTCAGGCGGATTGTAAAGAGCACGGAATCCTTTTCCTTGGTCAGAAAAGCCATGCCGCTTACGCTTGTGTAATTCCTATAATGCATTGGTTTTCAACCTATGATAAGGAATATGCTCTCGAAAACTATTATGATTTTGTTCTTAACACTGCTGCTTTCTGGGAGGATTATCTTGTTAAAGAAAAGGGCAGATATGTTATCAAAGGGGATGCTGCCCACGAAATTCCATATTATCGTGGAAAAGAGTTCAGATATATCACTCATTTTGGTCAGGTGAATACAATAAATGCCATAAATTCTCTCGGACTTGTGAAGCTTTTGTTCAATGCTGTTTATGATATGTCCAAAGAGCTCGGTTTAAATAATGAAAAATATTCTTTATGGGAAGATATCATCGAGAATTTAAGCGATTTTCCAACCTTTATTAAGAGAGGGAAAAAATGCTTCAGGTATTCTAAATTCGGTATTAGTTGGAGAAATGATAATACGGTTGGTCTTCAGCATATTTACCCCGCTTCTCAGATTGGTCTTTCCTCAGAAGAAAAGCTTCTGAAAATTGCAAAGAATACATATTTCATTAACGATAGAAGGCTTGACGACAACGGTTCAAATTCCTATCTTCCTGCAGGTGCAAGAATTGGTGTTGACCCTGGTTTTCTCATTGAAGGTATTCATCAGAATATAAAGGAGTTTGCTCTTCCCAACAGGCTTTTCCGTCATCACGGCGGCGGTATTGAGCACCTTACAACCATTCCTGCAACAATCAACGAAATGCTTATGCAAAGTCACCAGGGAGTTATAAGACTTTTCCCTTGCTGGAATAAAACTGAGGATGCGTCATTTGAAAATCTTCGTGCAGATGGTGCATTCCTTGTTTCTTCGGAGCTTAAAAACGGAAAAGTTGTTTCTCTTAAAATAAAAAGTCTTAAAGGCAGAAGCTGCGCTGTTAAATGTGAGGGTATCAAAGCTGTAATAAGCAAAGCAGATAATAAAGATATTTCTTATAACAGAACAGGGGACACTGTTTCATTTGAAACACAAAAGGATACAGAATATATTTTGATATAATTAATTATCGGAACAACACTGTGATGTGTGTTCCGATAATTTTTTATAACCTTATTAAGCTGCGCAACATTTAACAAGCCCAAATGCTGCACCTATAAGTGCCAAGGGGAGTAGGAGAATAACTCCGCCGGCGAAGAGCAGGCATACTATAAGAGCGGGGAGTGCAATCACAAACAGAACAATTGCAATTATTTTTGTAATACCCCAAGTGATTTTGAATGTGAGCTTCAAGGCTTTGAAAAAAAGCCAGATAAATAAAACTGTAATCGCGATTTCAAAAATTGTTTCTAACATAAATATTGCTCCTTTCAGACTGCATCCTGGATTTCTTTCCAGGATGAATAACTTTGTAAATCATTTTTTATGGTGTCAAGAACGATTTTGAGTATTAAGGCATCGTCCATAATGCCAAGAATAGGTATTGTGTCGCATAAAATATCAGTGGGACAGATTGCATAAACAATTGCGATTGCTACCATTACCAAAGAGGAAAATGGTGTGTTCTTATAAACTCCGTTTAAGGTGTCAATAAGCATATCGCAGAGCTTAGGGACATCTAAAAAACATTTTTTAAGAATTGATATGTTTCCGAGCCTTTTGCAGAACGATAGCGCTTTAATTATCCGTTCAACAAGCTTTGATTTGTTGTTTAAGCCTTCTTTTACTTTTCTGTTAAAAACCGTAGCAACCATTTTTAAAGGTGATTTTTTTGATTTAACAACTTTATTTGTGTTCATATAATGATAGTTGTCGGATTCAGCAACATTATGAAATTCAACCTCTATGGGTTTTTTATTATAAAAATACTTTTCCATTTCTTTTCCTCCGATTATTTATTTTCCTGTTTATACTCAATCGCAACACCGAGCTTTTGGGCGTATGACGGATTTTTTTTAATTTTATCTGCCAGCTTAATGGCTAAAATTCTTTGTCGCGGTGTCATAAAAAACACTCCTTTGACATTCTATTTTCAACAATTCTTTGTTGTGAGTATATATTAGCATTTTCAGTCAGATTTCTGAATTACAATAATTGCAAATTCTGATGGCGGAAAATTACAATAAATGCAAAAAATGATGTTCAAGCAACTGCCTGAACACCATTTATGTAGTTTATTCATTTATCAATTTTGCATATTTTTCTTTGTCAATCTTGTTTTCGGCAATCATCTGCTCAACCCAGAGCTGCAGAGTTTCGACAGCAATTGAAATTCTTTCAAGCTCTTTTTGAATGAAAACAAAATCCTGTATTTCGTCATCTTCAATTATGCCGTCTGCGGTGATTTCAATTAATCGCTCCTGACGTTTCTTCATTGAGTTAAGAGAAGAGAGCATTTCAAGAACAATTCGTGTTAAGTCTTTGACTTCAATTTCGGGAACATATTTATGACCTATAGGACATTCATTAGAGCAGTAGTGATTGCAAAGAGCGGGTTCGCCATAAATCTCTGAAAGAAGCATAACCTCTTCGGGATGAATTTCCAATTTCCCGTTTTCAATTCTCTCAAGTCTTTCAGGCTGCAAGGGTTTGCTCAAATACACTGCCGCATCGCAAGCTTCATCACGAGTCATATTGTGCTCTTTGCGAATTGCTTTGTAAATACTGTCTGCCATATTGTCCTCCTTAGGTTGTGCCATTAGCAGAATTTCTTCATGTCTGAATACCGGTTTAAGTATAACACTAAATAAAAAACAGAGCAATAGAAATTTGCATTGTCAAAAAAATGTAGGAGAAACATGTTTGCCTAAGTCCTGTTGCACCTGATTTTTATTTTTCCTTGCGTAAAACTTTTTTGTGCCAAGATTTTTTATGACATTCAGGGCATTTCATATATCTTGTTCTGTTAATATGTGGCGCAAAGAATACACTTGAGTATGTTGGTACATATCTGTTCCCACATTTTGGGCATTCATAGTAGCCTGCGGTTTGCTCTATTTTCAACATAAACGGGCAAGCTATCAAAAGTGGTGAAAATCCGATTACAATAAGCAAGATTCTAAGCCATTCTTCCAAGTTTACTAAGGATGCAACTAAAACTAATGCAAAGAACACCACCATACACAAAATTCCCATCAGAATTTCTATAAATAAAAGTCTTTTATCTGCTTCTTCTTTCTGTTTTACCATTTCCAAAAGAATTTTTTCTGAATTTTCGTTGTAATTATTCATTGTAACAATCTCCCCACATAATAAATCATTTACGCTTATTTTAAGAATTTCGCAAAGGTGAAGCATTATAGAAGAATCGGGCATTGCTTTGCCTGTTTCCCATTTTGAAACAGCTCTGTCGGTTATATTTAATTTTTCTGCCAATTGCATTTGTGTCAGATTATTTTTCTTTCTGCATTCGGCAATAAATCTTCCGATTTTTGCCTGGTTCATTCTATCGCCTCCTTTCAGCTTTATTATATAATTTGAATGTCCAAAAATCTACAAACCATTGGTTGAGTGGGGATTTTCAACCACTGATAGAGCTTTTTATAAATCAAATTTCAGATAAATCAAGTTATCCATCGGACTGTTATTATAACTTCCAATTTCATAAAAACCATATTTTTTATACATACCTATTGCAGTTTCAAGAAATGGTAGTGTATCTAATAAAATATGTTTGTAGCCGATTTCTTTTGCTTCTTTAATGATATGTTTTACAAGATTACTACCTATATTTTTACCACGATATTCAGGTTTTACATATAATCTTTTTAATTCGCAATTTTCATTGTCAATTTTTCTTAAGGCTATGCAACCTGCAACCTCTTTATTAAAAAAAGCTATATAAAGTCTTCCGTAGGGCAGACCGTATTTTTCTTCAAGGTTTTTTGTTTCATAGTCATAATTCTGTAGTTCTAAATATTTTTTAAATGCGTTTTCGCCTTCCACAAGCATTTTCGTGTATTCATTAAATAAAGCTTTTATTTCATTTTTATAGATGTAGGCTTCAACTATTTCAATACTCATAATATCTCCTTTACCAGATAAATGGTATCAAGCGGTATTTTACTTTATGCTTGTATTCACTGTATCCCTCAAGCTCTTTTTCAAGCAGTTCTTCTTCACCTTTAATTCTTTTTGCAATTATGAAAGGGTAGGCGAGGAAAATTATAAATGAAAATACCGAGCCTAAAACAAGTGGCATTGCCAAAAACAAAAGTAGGGTTGCAGAATACATTGGGTGCCTTACTATTCCGTAAAGCCCTGTATCTATAACCTTTTGATTTTCCTCTACCTGAATTGTGCGTGAAAGATATGTATTCTCTCTCATTACCTCTGCATATAGAATATAGGCAATAAGGAAAACAACAGATGCACCGATAGAAGCTGATGTTGGCAATCGGTACCAATCCAAACGGAATCCTAACCCTGCAACAATAAACCCTGCAAGAAACATCAAACCGCTTAATTTAACTACAAGGTTTTGATTTTTTTCGGTTTCTTTGCTATTAAGCCTTTTTTCTAAAAGTTCAGGATTTTTGTACATCATAACAATACCTGCAATGGTTATTGGTACAAAAAGAATCCCCATAAAAAGCCAACCATTAAAATAATTGAAGCTACCTGCAGGTAAAAAAATCAATAAACCAATCATAACAACACCCAACAGAAATTTTGTTGTTGCCTGAAGAAATAATTTGGCTGTCATAATATAGCTCCTATGAATTTATTATCGTAGCTTTAATTATATCATTCACAGTTTGCTAAAAGCAACAGTTTTTAGAATTTACAAAACTTTTTCGGTAAGATTCCACGAAACGTAGGTTGTCAGTTGTTTTAAGTTGAATTATAATGTGTTCATATATACCAAAGGAGATAAATGATGAATACATACATAACAGGTGCTACAATAAAAAAATTGCGCGAAGCTAAAGGTATAACACAATTGAAGCTTGCAGAGAAAATCGGAGTAAGTAGTAAGGCGGTTTCAAAATGGGAAACAGCAAAAGGTTTGCCTGATATTACACTTATCGAACCGCTTGCAAAGATTTTAGGCGTTTCTGTAATGGAGCTTATGTCGGGCGATACAGTGATTAATCAAAATACATCGGCAAATATACTCCTTTCAAAATTCTATGTTTGTCCGGTGTGCGGGAATATTGTTCGCACAACAGGGGACACGGTTATCAGTTGTTGCGGAATCGCTTTGCCACCTCTTGAGGCGGAAGAAGTTGATGAGTGTCACGAAATAAATATTGAAAAAGTTGAAGATGAGCATTTTGTTACAGTTAAGCACGAAATGACTAAAACACATTTTATTTCGTTTATAGCTTATCTTACATCGGACAGAGTTCAATTTGTGAAATTTTACCCCGAAGGTAATGCAGAAACGAGGCTTCAGCTTCGCGGAAGAGGATGTATCTATATTTATTGCAATAAACATGGTTTGATGAAAAAGAAGGTTTAAATATCAACTATAAATAAATATTTGTCTTCATTGTTGCAATTCTTTAATTAATTATATATAATAGTGAACATACAAAAAAGAAAGGAAATGGGAAAATGATTAAAGAAAAGCTTTCCAAAATGAATTGGATTGCAATATGTCTTTTCAGTTTCATGGGCGGTGTTGCCTGGAATATTGAAAATATGTATTTCAATACATTCCTTTACAACTCTGTTTATGCAAATGCATCCGAAGCTGCTATGGCGGGTACAATGGCACCAACCACTGCTATCAGCCGAATGGTTGCTCTCTCTGCTATTGCTGCGGTGCTCACTACATTCATAATGGGCACTCTAAGCGACAAAATGAAAAACCGTAAGATGTTTATTTCAGTAGGTTATATTCTCTGGGGTATTGTTACAGCTCTTTTCGGTTTCATCACAAGAGATAATGTTGCAAGCCTTTTAGGCCTTACAGATGAAGCGGTAATCCTTACAACTACTGTTTGGATAGTTATCGCAATGGACGTTATTATGACCTTTATGGGTTCAACAAGTAATGATGCTGCTTTTAATGCATGGGTTACAGATATTACAACTCCCAAAGTCCGTCCCACTATCGAAACCGCCCTTACTTTTGTTGGCTTCTTGTCTGTTGCGGTAGTTATGGGTGTTGGTAGCCTTGCTCAGTCAGGTACAGTTTCATATCAGGCTTTCTTTATGGGCTTAGGTCTTGTTGTTTCTGCTTGTGGCGTGGTTGGTTTATTTATTATTAAAAACCCAAAGATCATTTCAAAAGAAAACGAAGTTTCTTCAAGCTATTGGGCAGACCTTTTCTATGGCTTCAGACCATCTGTTATCAAAGAAAATTCCCGTCTTTATCTTGCTCTTTTAGCTATCGGCTTCAGCAGTATTTCTTATCAGGTATTTTTCCCTTATCTTTTGGTTTATCTTCAGTATGTTGTTATTCCCGACAATGGCGATAATCTTATTACAACAAGCGTAATTGTTACAGCCGCAATAGTTGTTGTAGCACTTGTTGTTGGTATGGTTGTTCTTCTTAAGCTGGCTGGAAAAAACAAAGCTCTGGCTCTTGTACCCAGTGTGATTCTTGCTACTGCAGGCTTGCTTCTTCTTTCAACATCAACAAATATTCATATTATTCTTATTGGTGTTGTTCCTGCACTTGTAGGTAACCTTGTTATAACCATTCAGTTGAATGCAGCTATTAAAGACTTTATTCCTCAAGGTAAAGCAGGTCTTTTCCAGGGAATAAGAATGATTTTCGTTGTTCTTCTTCCTATGATTATCGGACCCGCATTAGGCGACTTGGCTTGCAGAAACTCTGCAATTACTTATGCAAACGAATATGGTGTTGAAACTATTGTTCCATCAAGCAGTATGTTCCTTTATGCAGCTATTGTTGCAATATTCGCAATTATTCCTATGATTATGCTTATCAAAAAAGGATTTAAAGTGGAAGAATCTGAACAGTAATTTAATAAATATAACAAAGCACCTGCTTACTTCGTGTTGAAGCAAGCAGGTGCTTTGAATTTTATTCAGCGTTAAACATAAGAATTATAGCTTTCTGACCTTCGGGAAGGGGAATGGTTAAGCCCTCGTTCATAAGGTCGATACCTTCCATTGTATAAACCTTTTCGGGATTATCGATGTCATATATCTTATAAGTGGTTGCTGTTTTCAGGCCGTTGAGTTTAACGGTATATTCAGTATCTTTTACATTTGCTCGTTTGTAAATCAATGCAGTACCTGAAAGTGCATCTTCGGTTATAAACTCCATTGCGTGCATTTTATCGTTGTCAAAGCTACCGAAATCGAGGGGATAGTAATTGCCACCCATTAATGCTCTTTGTTCTAAATTTAAGCTGTATTCAGGATGCTGATGTGAATAGAAATCCATAAGCACCAAGGGCATAATAGCTGACCTTGCGGCATATTCATCTGACATATAAAGGTTTGCGCCTGTAATGGGAAGCCAGAAAGAAATGCCGTATGTATGAGATTGGGTTGCATCGAAAAGGTCAGGGTGATAAGAGCAGTTATAGTCACTTCTCCAGAAAGCAATGCTGCGGTATGTCATTTCAAGGTCAAGTCGTTTACCGCCTGAAGCGCAGTTATCAATAATAAGACCATCGATGTTTTCTGTGAGATAATCAAGATATCTGTAAAGGTTTGTTACATAGTGGTTTTCGCAGATACCTGTTCTTCCGTTGTAATATTCAGCGTCTGCCTTCTGCCAATATTTAAGAGGTGGGAAGTTGAAATCCTGACGATAAATGGTAACCCCATTTTCTTTCATCGATTTCAAAAGGTAGTCGCAATAGTATTTGAAGGCATCATCATTTGCAAGGTTCCACATAAGGTTGTCATCGCCGTCAACAGATATTAACCATTCAGGATTTTCAGAACCTACAGTGTGGAAATGAGTGCCGGGCCAGACTCTTTCGGGCTCATACCAAAGGGTGTGACCGAAGCCTTTTTTCTTAGCGTAATCTGAAAGCTCTTTTATACCTTTATCGTATCTTGCTGTATCAACAGTCCAGTTGCCTACACCATCGTACCAGCCCTCGTTATAGCTGTACCAGCCTGCGTCCATCCAGAAAGCATCAATTTCTTCAAAAACAGTTTCGGCAATTTCATTATCGAGAATGTTGATAATTTCATCAGATGTTCTTGTTGATGTTGGTCCTGCAACTTCCATAACAGTATAGTAGTTTTTCTTTACATTTTCGGGATAAACAGAATCCATAACCCAGTTTCTGAAAAGGTTGAAGCCTTTAAGAGCATTATCGTTTTCATAGAAGCTGATTGAAACAAGGGGAGAACGAACTTCTTCACCGGGGAGAAGGTAAGCGTTGAAATTTTCTTGCTTAACTGTAATGTTGGTTTCACCTTTAGCACCTGAAATACCTGCTGCCCATTGACCTGTCCAACCGATACCGAGAATTAAACCATAGTTTTCGCCGTGAATGTTGAAATAGGGGAGGAAGGCTTCGGTAGGTTTACCGTCCGTAGCACTGAATTTTCTTTCAACTGAAGTTAAATTCTTTTTGATAAGTGAAAAATCACTTGCGGCAGTATCGCTACCCATTGAATAATAAAGGTCTGCCTTGCCTGTGGGAAAAGCATAGTCAAGGGCATAGAAATCACTGATAACTCCCGAATCTTTTTCGCTTGTATTTTTAATATATACAGTCCACTGGCAAGTAGCGTTCTTTTCAAAAATAGTTGCTTCAACTGTTACTTCAAGGTTGTTGTTTTTATAAACCAGATATTCAGTTTGGCCACCTTGATAAACTGAACCAAATTCGGGTGATTCTGTTAAATGTTGTTCCCAATCAATTGGATTGAAAATCTCACCATCAACCTTGAATGTGAATGGCAATTTTTTATGGATGCCAAAGAATTTGTCTTCAAACCATTGAGAGCATAATGCCTTTTCTTCTTTGTTGACTTTCATTTCAGAGGCACCTATAGTATTGAATTGAATGTTCTTTTTATATTCCAATGCTTTGATATTTTCTTCATTCAAAACAACTACACCACCGCAGGAAATTATGAAATAAACAATTGCAAGAATAATGCTTAAAATTTTCTGTTTCATCTTTGCTCTTAAAATAAAGGTAACCAAAAGAAGAATTGCAGATAAAGCGAATGCAACAGTATATGTTTTGATAACAACCTGGTCATTCAAAAGACATTCTTTATTGATTTTTGCATTGATTCCCCATATTAAGCCTTGAAAGAATCCGTTACCGACTAAAAATGCAATAAGCTTTGGAATCCAATTGGCATTTTTAAATACTGCCTTAACTAACATAAAAAGAAACCAACCGATTGCCATTCCTGAAAGAACGGTATAAAGGTGGATATCTGCACCACTTTCAGTTCCGTAAAATATGTACCATAGAGAATAAGAAGCATAGATCATAAGCCCTAAAAATATTGTCGTAAGGCTTATTTCTACAATGCTGTTGTTTTTTAGCTTTTTCATTATGTTACCTCCGTTAATGGTTGTAAAAGAATTATATATCGGGAGTTCTTTAATTGCAACATGTTATATATTATTGATTTCAAAAATTTTTGTACTGTGCTTTGGAGCAGTAATGGTAATTGTATCTGTTTCAACTTCACTGTTTTCTGTATCAAGCAGAGGACGGATTTTATATTTGTTGGGGAGTGTTATTTTTGTTTTCCCATCTTCAACTGTGTGAATACCGATAAAACCATTTCCGCAATAAATCACATCGTTTGTATTGTTGTAACAATGAACTCCTTTAGAAATAAGAAAATCTCTTAGTTCATCCGTGTCATAAAAAGGTTTTTCTTCAGTTGATGCAATGAAAGGTACTGCAAGTTTATGGCAAAGTGTCATAGCATTTTTCCCGTTTTCAGTAGGTCTTGGTGCAGTGAATATTGCACATTTATAGTTTTCTATAACATTTGGTGCATCCTCGACCAGATACATATCAAAGGGTATTCCCGAAAAACTCATCCGAACACGATGATGGTTGACTGTGTCTAAAAGGCAATTTCCTTGTGGGATGTTTGCATAAGCTTTTTCATCAATAAACACTGCAACCTCAGAGGAGGGTAAGTCTTTTGTGTTTTTATTTTTACCATTATCATAGATGTGCTTCATTTCTGAAAGCTCGCCCATAATCTTTTCATCCTTGTACCAACCGCCCCACATATCAAACCACCAAATTCCTGAACCATTTGTAATTTGGTGAGCAAAGGCTTTGCGCAGAGCAGATACGGAAAGCTCTTGCGTATCGGGACCGCACCAAACTGTTTTATTTCCGTTTGAATCAAACAACTTTAATATATCATCGGGATACTTATTCGGACGGGAATCCTGCATTCTTTTTGTGAGATGCGTTCTTATATCGCACTCAACAAAGTATATTTTTTGGTGCAGTTTAACGGAATCTGCGGGGAGCATATCGCCCCAGTCCGCCCCCAATGCTCTGTTGTTGTCATAACAACAAGGAGAGGAGAAGAAATCAATATATGGTGAGTTTATAATGTCGGAAAGTCCGTGCAGACCCCAAAGCTGAAGATTTACATAAGCGCTGTAGCCGTAAAAAACACCAACAATCTGTTCGTTGTTTATAAAATCTTTCAGAACCCTTGCAAAATGTTCAATTGTTTTTGCGGGCATTTCGTTACAGAATTCATAATATTTTTGGATTTCTTCCGTTAAAATACCCTTAGAAAAAGCTTCTCTTTGGGGTATCTTAATATCTTTAATTCCATATTTTTCAAAGCACCATTTTTGGAATTTTTTTATACCCATTTCAGAATATGAGCCAAAAAGATCATAGTGCATCCATTCTTGGGTTGTGCCACCGCAAAGCTGATATCCTGCGATTCTGTCGGCATAATCAGTAGAACGAATATGAGAAACAAGTTTCTTTAAAAGCTCTGCACCATCACTCATAAACAAATCAGAATAAAGGGATTCTCTTGGACCGGAATCTGTGGACACTGTTTCGTAAGGGTTTTCCCGAAGCCATTTGCGGGGCATAGAAATGTTTATACGCGGGAAGATGAATGCATCGGGACATTCCGCAACGATACTGCGAACAATTTCATCAAATTCAGTATAATCGGGTGTTTCAGTTTCAAAAACACCTGTTCTGAATGGTGTGAATCCCGAGGCGTTGTTTATGGGCAAATCTGTAAATGAAACATTTACAAAAAACATTTTATAACCACTTTTTATAAAATCGGACCATTCTCCGCATTCATCAAAATAAGTAGTGTAAGCAAGAGGTGAGTGGAGCTCGCCGTTGATGTTTATCATAGCCTTGCCGTCTGCAAATTGGATTTTACTTTTTAACATATTATCTGTCCTCATTACTTGTTTTTACAAATCAATCCTGTGATTTTTATTTGAAGCAATTATAGCACAAACACCAAGTGTTAGCAACAAAAACCAAACACCTGTCTACCGAAATAATAATCGGCAAGCAGGTGTTTGGTTTGCGTTATTTAATAGGATGGGTTAATGCTCCCCCTTAATAGTATTTATTGCACTTTTTTCGAGCCTTGAAACCTGAGCCTGTGAGATGCCTATTTCTTCTGCAACCTCTGTTTGAGTCATTCCTCTCATAAATCTCATTGAAAGTATTTTCTTTTCCCTTTGAGGTAGATTCTTTATTGCTTCTTTCATTGAGATTTCGTCAATCCAGTCTCCGTCGCTTTCATCGGACCCCAGCTGGTCCATAAGAAAAATTGTGTCACCCCCATTGGAAAAAACAGGCTCATAAAATGAAACCGGCTCAACAATCGCTTCAAGCGCAATAACAATTTCACTTTTCTCTTTTCCAAGCTCTTTTGCAATTTCTTCCACTGTTGGTTCTCTGTCAAGCTCATTGCTTAATTTTTCTCTGACTTGCATAGCGTGGTAGGCGGTGTCACGCATTGAACGGCTTACTCTTACGGGGTTGTTGTCACGCAGGTATCGTCGCACCTCTCCGATAATCATAGGTACAGCGTAAGTTGAAAATCTTACATCGTGACTGGTATCGAAATTATCAATTGCTTTCATAAGTCCGATGCACCCCACCTGGAAAAGGTCATCAAGATTTTCCCCACGATTTGCAAAGCGCTGAATTACGCTGAGAACCAATCGTAAATTTCCGGTTACAAGCTTTTCTCGGGCGTATTTATCACCATTCTTAGCTTTTTCCAACAATATATTTTTTTCCTTTTCGGGCAAAACTTTTAATGTTGATGTATCAATTCCGCATATTTCCACTTTATTAAAATACATTTTGGCACTCCTTTAGTTTTTATGTAGGTTTGCGGAAAAGTGTGCTAAAAAGAGTATTGCCTGAAATGTGTTAGGTAATCATTGTTTTATTTACCAAATTTTAATTTTTCTTGTGGCTGTTTTACTTGACAATCATAATTACTGTGATATAATTAAAATAACATATTTAAAAAAGTAATTGGAGGATTTTTAATATGAAAAAAGTTTTAAAAATCGTAGGCATTATCGCAGCTATCGCAGCGGCAGCCGCAGCAGTTTATGTTATCATTGAAAAAATCAAAGCTAAAAACGCTCCTCACGGTTATGATGAAGATAACTATGTTTCTTGCTCTTGCCTTGACGAAGATTTTGTTAGCGAAACAGTTGCAGAATAAATTTAAAAATTTTGAGCAGTCCTTCGGGACTGCTCTTTTTTTATGTATATAATTCGTTTTTTTACAGAAAATAGAAACGCAAATTATCATTTGAGGTGCATTTCTATGATATTTTTAAAAGCCTTTATAGTTGGCGGTTTAATATGCGTAATAGGACAAATATTGATTGATAAAACCAAGCTGACACCGGGGCGCATTCTTGTTGGGTTTGTGGTAGCGGGTGTCGTAATTGGTGCACTGGGTTGGTTTGAACCCTTGGAAAAATTTGCGGGAGCGGGAGCAACCGTTCCGCTTTTGGGTTTCGGAGCGGCACTTGTTAAGGGAACAAAAGAGGTAATTGACCAGGATGGTTGGATAGGTATTTTAACAGGACCCTTGACTTCCGGTGCAGGTGGTATTATGGCAGCTGTTCTGGCAGGACTTATTATGTCCTGTATTACAAAACCAAAAGCGAAATAAGGGGTAAAATGAGTAGTATTGATTTTTTAAAGGAAGCAAAGGAAATCGAAAATGAAATAGTAAACAATAGACGATATTTGCATCAAAATGCAGAGGTGGGTTTTGATTTACCGAAAACTGTAGAATTTGTAAAATCTGAATTGGAGAAGATTGGTTACAAAGTCACGCCTTGCGGAAAAAACGGACTTGTAGCTGTTGTTGGAAGAGGCGAGGGAAAAACCTTTCTTTTAAGGGCGGATATGGATGCATTGCCAATAAAAGAGGAAGCAGATATTGATTTTGCCTGTGAGAATGGAAATATGCACGCCTGCGGACACGATTTTCACACTGCGATATTGCTGGGTACAGCAAGGCTCCTGAAAAACCACGAATCTGAAATAAATGGGAATGTTAAATTAATGTTTCAGCCTGCAGAGGAAATTCTGTCAGGTGCTAAAAATATGATTGAAAACGGTGCGCTTGAAAATCCGAAGGTTGATGGAGCTTTAATGCTTCACGTTATGGCAGGCCTTCCCCTGAAAACAGGAACTGTTATTGTTGCAAATGGTGTAAGTGCACCTGCAGCAGATTATTTCACAATTAATATACAAGGAAAGGGTTGCCACGGCTCTACTCCGCAGCAGGGTGTGGATTCGCTTACAATCGGGGCGCATATTCTAATTGCATTGCAGGAAATACAGGCACGGGAATTAGGCGTTTCCGATGAAGCAACCTTGACTATAGGAAAAATGAACGGAGGAACAGCAGGTAATGCTATTGCAGATAAAGCTGTACTTGAGGGTACACTACGTGCCTATGATGAAGAGGTACGTGAACACATTAAAAAACGTATTGGTGAAATCGCGGAGGGGATTGCGCATACTTTTCGCGGAAAAGGGATTGCCAATTTTGACAATGGCTGTCCTCCGCTTGAAAACAATGGAGAGCTTTCGCGGGAAATTGAAGGATATCTGACCGATGCTTTTGGAAGTGAATTGATTTTAAACACAGAAAAAATGGGCGGAAGAACAAACAAAAGCGGAGGTAGCGAGGATTTTTCCTATGTAAGCCAACAAGTGCCGTCTTTGATGTTAGCTATGGCAGCAGGAAATTTCGAGGAAGGGTATAAATATCCCCAACATCACCCGAAGGTTAAGTTTGATGAAAAGGTTTTAGCAGTTGGAAGTGCGGTTTTGGCGCAAAGTGCCTTTTCATGGCTTGAAAATCATTGAAAACGCTCAAAATATGTGATAATATAACCGTAGGGTACAGGCTTGCCTGTGCCACACGATACATAAAATAGGAGGAATATCTATGCCTTATATCAATCTCAAAACAACAAAAATGGTAGTACCTGAAAAATGTGAAGCTCTCAAAGCCGCTTTTGGCAAAGCAATTGAAAGCTTTCCCGGTAAAACAGAAGCGTGGCTTATGGTAAGCATTGAAGACGGTGCAAGGCTTTGGTTCAAGGGTGATGCTTCAAGCGATTCTGCAATAGTTGATGTGGATTTGCTGGGCCAGGTTAATCCTGATGCAAGTGAAAAAATGACTAAGGTGGTTTGCGATATTCTGGAAAATGAACTTGGTATTTCCCCTGACAGAATTTATGTCAAATACACCGGCTACAACAACTGGGGCTGGAACGGACAGAATTTTTAAATAAAGCCTGTCAATTTGTATGACAAAAAACTAATGAACTTTTAAACTCCGTCCTGATTTAATGAAGACGGAGTTTTTATGTACAAAGCAAGCGATATTTTATTGTTTATTATTCCTATTCTTTCTTGATTGAATTATATGTAAATTTGTGGTAATATGATTTTACAATATCATTCATATTATATGAGGAGCTTTTTTATGAAAAAAGTAGTTGGCATGTTGTTGTCATTATTAATGGTAATAAGCATGGTTACAAGTTTACCACTAACTGTAAGCGCAGCAAGCACAAGTGATTTGTCTTTTAAACTCAATGACGATGGTGAATCATACTCGGTTACAGCTTGCGATGTCGAGGCGTATGGCGAGCTTATTATTCCTGCGAAATATAATGATAAGCCGGTAACACGTATAGGGGATAATGCGTTCCTTAGGTGTGAAGGTTTATCAAGGGTAGATATTCCATATAGTGTAAAAATAATAGAATATGGTGCGTTCCTAAATTGTTTTGGATTAACAGAGGTGAATTTGAGTGAGGGTTTAATTGAGATAGAATCAGACGCTTTCTGGAATTGCTATAGGTTGAAGCGGATTGTTATACCAAAAAGCGTGAAGAAAATCGGAGATGGGGTTTTCCAGTCCTGCCTTACAAAACCTGATGGCACTAAAGATAGAATGGCAATACAAGAAATTGTTGTTGAAAAAGGTAACGAAAACTACTGCTCTGTTGATGGCGTTTTATATAATAAAGATAAAACAATTTTGATTCAATATCCTGTGGGGAGAAATGACCTATCCTTCTCAGTTCCTTCCAGCGTAAAAACTATATGCGATAGTGCTTTTGAAAACAGCATATATTTAGAAGATATTTATTTATCTGATAATGTAGTTTGTATAGGTTCCGGTGCTTTTGTTAATACCGCATATTATAATAATGTGAATAACTGGGCGAATGGTGTGCTTTATATTAATAATCATTTAATTCAATGCGATGCAGAACAGATGATAAAGTCTACATATGTGGTAAAAGCAGGTACCAAGACAATTGCTGAAGGTGCTTTTTATCGTTGTTGTAATCTGAAAAAAGTTACGCTTCCGGATGGCTTGAAAACTATAGGAGAAAGCGCTTTTTTAGGATGTAACAAATTGAATTCAATAAAAATACCCGCAAGCGTAACATCTATGGGGAGTTATTCTGTAGGGTATATTATTCCGCCTGAAACAGATTTGGGATATACATATCAAATTTGTAAAAATACTGCTTTTAAAATATATTGCCATTGTAATTCAGAAGCTTTGGCATATGCTAAAAGTCGTTTTTTTGATTATGAGGTCGAGGAAACTGATGAACATAAAAGCAGTGATTGGAAAATTCGCACTGCAGCAACCTGTACAGAAGTGGGTTGTAAATACAAAGATTGTAAGGTTTGTGGGACAATTTTAATTGAAGAGATAATTCCTGCTACAGGTCATAAGCCAAGTGATTGGAAAATTCGTTATGCAACAACAATCGGCTGTGAATGCGAGGGCCTCAAATATAAAGAATGTACAGTTTGTAGAGAATATCTCGAGGAACAGACGTTTCAAGAAACTGTACATGAATCAAGTGAATGGATAACTGATGAAAAAGCAACTGTTTATAAAGCAGGTTCAAAACACAAAGAATGTACCGAATGTGGTGAGATTTTTGACACTGAAATTATTCCTCAGCTAAAATGCAGCAAACCTACCTTAGAGACAATTAACAACACAACAAGTGGCATAAAAATCACCTGGAGCAAGGTGAAAGGCGGAGATTCTTACAAAGTTTATCGTAAAGTAAATGGCGAAAATTGGAAATATCTCGACTCTACCAAAGACGGATACTTTACAGATGAAACTGCAAAATCAGGCACTGAATATTATTATGCCGTTTGTGCAAAGAATGAAGCAGGTAACTCTGCACTTTCAAGCTCACTTTCTGTAGTTCGACTTGCAGTAGTTAAGCTTTCAAAGGCAATTAATACAACAAGCGGTGTAAAGGTAAGCTGGAGTAAGGTAACAGGAGCAGAATCCTACAGAGTTTATCGTAAGGTAAAGGGTGGTAGCTGGAAATATCTTGATGCTACCAAAAAGACATACTTTACAGATAAAACAGCAAAAACAGGCACAACATATTACTACAC
>JAZUOL010000124.1:0-6144 GCA_045604605.1 Acutalibacteraceae bacterium
CGGTTATTGCTGTTGAAGACAATAAGCCCAAGGCTATTGAAGCTTTACAGAAGGTTGCCGACGAGGTGGGTGACGGCTCCATAAAGGTTATGGCTCTCAAGTCTCGCTATCCTCAGGGTGCTGAGAAAATGATTGTTTACTCTGCAACAGGCAGAAAAATCCCTCTCGGCAAATTACCTGCAGATGTAGGCGTAATTGTAATGAATGTTACAAGTACTGCTTTTATCGGCAGATATCTTGAAACTGGTAAGCCACTCGTCAGCCGTTCTCTTACTGTTGACGGTTCTGCAATTCTCAAACCTCAGAATGTAAGGGTTCCTATTGGTACAAACCTTAACGAGCTTATTGATTTCTGCGGTGGCTTCAAGCCCAATCTTGATAAGGTTATCGCAGGCGGTCCTATGATGGGAACAGCTCTTGTGAGCACCGATGTTCCCGTTATTAAGAGCTATAATGCAGTTCTTGCATTCTCCAAGGGAACTATAAAAGATAAGCCCGACAACGATTGCATCCGTTGCGGACGTTGCAGTCAGGTTTGCCCTATGGGACTTATGCCTACTAATGTAATGCGTTCCGTTAAGGCTAAAGACATTGACGGACTTAAAGCAAGTAATGTTGTTGCTTGTATGCAGTGTGGTACTTGTGCTTATGCTTGTCCTGCAGGCAGACCCCTTGTGCAGTACCTTGTACTTGCAAAAGATATGCTCAGAGAGGACGGTGCTAAAAAATGAGTGAAAATGCCCTTATACAAAAAATAAAACCCACAGTTGCGGCATCTCCCCACGTAAAATCAGGTGAAACATCCCAGACAATGATGCGCGATGTTATCATTGCTCTCGTTCCTGCTTTGGCAGCTTCTGTTTGGCTTTTCGGACCAAGAGCTTTTGCTGTAAGTGCTGTCAGCGTTATTTCTTGTGTGCTTTTCGAGTATATAACAAGAAAAATTCTTAAAAGAACAAACACTCTCAGCGATTTAAGTGCAGTTGTAACCGGTCTTTTACTTGCGTTCAACTTACCCTCAACAATTCCCTTCTGGATGATTCCCATCGGTGCATTTGTTGCAATAGTAGTTGTTAAGCAGTTCTTCGGTGGTATAGGTCAGAACTTTGTTAACCCTGCTTTAATGGGTAGAATTATTCTTATGGTTTCCTTCCCCGGTCCTATGTCCACCTGGACAGAAAATTATAAATGGGGCGAAACCGTTGATGCTGTAACCACCGCAACTCCACTCTACGTTCTTCAGAATGTCGGCGAAAAGTTTTCAATGGAGGATATGCCCTCATATTTAGAAATGCTCCTTGGACAGAGAGCAGGTTGTTTAGGTGAAACCTGTGCCCTTGCTCTTATAATCGGTGGTATCTATCTTTTAGCAAGAAAGGTTATAACTCCTTCTATCCCCGTTTCATTTATTCTCACAACTGCAATATTTATGGCAATTGCAGGTAAAGGCGACCTTGATTATATAGTATATAATCTTTTAGGTGGTGGTCTTCTTATTGGCGCCATCTTTATGGCAACTGACTATGCAACCTGTCCTCTCACCTCAAAAGGTAAGATTATATATGGTATCGGTTGCGGTCTTGTAGCTTGCCTTATCAGACAGTTCGGTAGCTACAATGAAGGCGTTTCTTTTGCAATTATTCTTATGAATCTCCTTGTTCCTCATATTGACAATTTAACAAAGCTTAAACCCTTTGGCTACATTAAAGAGAAAAAGCAGAAGGAGGCAAAAGCAGAATGAAAAACAAAAACTTCAAAGAAATTGCACTCCCCGCAATAATGCTTTTCCTCATTGCCGCAATTTGCACGGCACTTCTTGCAGGAACAAACCTTTTAACGAAAGACAAAATTGCTCAGATTGCAGTTGAAGCAGAAAACAATGCAAAATCTGCAGTTATTACAGCAAACTCATTTTCAGACGCTAAGGATGCCGACGGTAACACTTATTATGAAGCATATGACGAAAATAATAACCTTGTTGGTTATGTTTTCAATGTAACTTCAAAAAGTTATGGCGGCGACCTTACTTGTATGGTAGGTATATCTGCCGAAGAAGAAAAAGTTACCGGTGTTGAAATCACAGCTATCAGTGACACTCCCGGTCTTGGTATGAAAGCCACAGCTAAGGATTGGCTCAACCAGTTTATCGGCAAAGCATCCGGAATTAAGGTTAATAAAAATTCCTCTTCCGATACAGAAATTCAAGCAATCACCAGTGCTACAATCACCTCTCAGGCAGTTACCGATGCGGTAAACCAAGCTTTCGAGGTATTACTAAAAGTAAAAGGAGGTGCCGAAAATGGCTAAAGCTGAAAAATGCTCACTTCGCAAAGAGTTCACAAAAGGACTTATTCGCGAAAATCCTGTATTAAGGCTTGTTCTCGGCACTTGCCCTACTCTTGCAACATCAACCTCAATGGTTAACGCAATCGGTATGGGTATTGCCGCAACACTTGTTCTCATTTGCTCAAATATTGCCATTTCCGCTTTAAGAAAGGTAATCCCCGATAAAGTCAGAATCCCTGCTTATATCGTTATTATCGCTTCTTTTGTTACAATTGTTCAAATGATAGTAAAAGCCTTTGTTCCCGCCCTTGATGAGGCGCTCGGCGTGTTCCTTCCCCTTATTGTTGTTAACTGCATCATTTTGGGAAGAGCGGAAGCATTCGCTAACAAAAACCCCGTTATCGCCTCCGCCGTTGACGGTCTCGGAATGGGTATTGGCTTTACCGCTGCTCTCTTCTGTATGGCTCTTGTAAGAGAATTCCTCGGTAACGGCACTCTTTTCGCAGATGCTCAGAACCTTCTCGGCGTATTTGGTGACAATGTTTTAGGTGGTTTCAACGGAATAACAATTCTCAACACACCAATGACCTTGTTCATTCTTCCTGCAGGCGGTTTCTTTGTATTCGGAATTCTTATTGCTCTTGCTAATAAAATCAGCGATAAGAAAAAACTTCCTCGAGCAGAGCTTCACGGATGTGAAAGCTGTCCTCTCGCTTCCACCTGCTCGAAAGTAGTTTCAAAAAGGGAGGATAAAATGATATGAATGCTACACAGGTTTTCTCAATAATCCTCACAGCAATTCTTACAGAGAACTTTGTTCTTTGTAAGTTCCTCGGTATCTGCCCGTTCCTTGGTGTTTCAAAGAAGGTTGATACAGCTCTTGGTATGAGCGTTGCAGTTATCTTTGTTATGCTCATTTCTACTGCAGTTACTTACCCCATTAACGCACTTCTCAATCAGTATGATTTAGGCTATTTACAAACAATTGTTTGCATTCTTGTTATTGCCGCCCTCGTTCAGCTTGTTGAGATTGTTCTTAAAAAGTATATCAAATCGCTTTACAATGCATTGGGTATATATCTCCCTTTGATTACCACAAACTGTGCTGTTCTCGGTGTTGTTCTTCTTAACTTTGATAACGGCTACTCCTTCGGAATTTCAATGGTAAATACTCTTGGTGCAGGTATTGGCTTCCTTGTTGCAATGCTTATTTTTGCAGGTGTCCGTTCAAGGCTTGAAACTGCCGATATTCCCGAAGGTCTTAAGGGTCTTCCCTCAACACTTATTGCCGCTTCCTTAACATCTGTTTCCTTCCTTGGATTCTCAGGTGTTGTTGAAGGCATATTCGGTTAAGATAAGGAGGTAGAAGAAAAATGACAGAAATATTATTCCCTATCCTCCTCGTTGCAGGTATCGGTCTTGTTTTAGGCTTGGGCCTTGCAATTGCTTCAAAGGTTATGGCGGTTCCTGTTGATGAAAAAGCAGAAGCTATTACAGAGGTTCTCCCCGGTGCAAACTGCGGTGCTTGTGGTTTTTCAGGTTGTGCAGGCTATGCTGCTGCCCTTTCCTCAGGCAAAACTGACCAGACAAACCTTTGTGCCCCCGGTGGCACAGCAGCTGCAACTCAAATTGCAGAAATTCTCGGTACTGCTCCGGCTGCAGTAATGCCCACCACAGCAGTTGTTATGTGTATGGGTAACTCATCTAACTCTCACGATAAAATGACTTACAAGGGTGTCAGCAGTTGCAGAATGGCTACTCAGCTTTTCGGTGGTGCAAAAGAATGTGCCTATGGTTGTTTAGGTCTTGGCGACTGTGTTGATGCTTGTGAGTTTGATGCAATCCATATTTGCGATGGTGTTGCAAGAATTTCAACTATCGCTTGTCACAGCTGTAAAGCCTGTGTAAAGGCTTGTCCTAAAGGACTTATTACTATGCTTCCTCTTAATGTTACTCAGGCAGCAGTTCTTTGTAACAACAAGGAAAAAGGCGCAACCGCAAGAAAGCATTGTAAAGCCGCTTGTATCGGTTGTATGAAATGCGTTAAGGCTTGCGAGCACGATGCGGTTAAGGTTGAAAACTTCCTTGCAAGCGTTGACCCTGAAAAATGTATCGGTTGTGGCAAATGCCATGAAGCTTGCCCTGTTGGTTGCATAGATTTGATTACACCAAAAGGATAAATAAACTTATGAGATACAAAAAAGGCTACGGCAAAACCGTAGCCTTTTTTGTATCTCTATTTTATTAGTCTTCAATAATTTTCTTGTTGAGCTTCTTCTCAATAATGGGAACAACCTTGGGGAAAAGAACCTTTGCACAAAGAAGATATGCAATGAAACCACCAATGAGACCTACTACTACACCTGCAATAACGTCTGTGGGGTAATGAACATGAACATAAATTCTTGAGAAACCAATAAGGAATGAAAGAATTAATGTAGGAATACCAATTGCAAGGTATTTTTTGTTCTTGAAGCAACCAAGGAACATTGCGAATGCTGCACCGATTGATGTTGATGTGTGACCTGAAGGGAATGACCAGCTGCTGCTCTTTTTAATAAGGTTGGGCCAGATATATTCATAGCCTGCATTTTTCCAAACCTCAGGGTCAAGGTTATAGGGACGAGGTCTCTGAATAACATTTTTAAGTGCAACGTTATTGATAAGAGATGCAATTGCAAGACCGCCAATAAGAAGAACACCGAGCTTTCTTGTCTTTCTGGGTATAAGTAAAATAATACCAATTACCCACCAGATAATACCGGGTGTGTCGCCAAGATGAGTAATAAATGTCATAATAACATTTAAAACGGGATTCATAATGCTGTCAACGAACTGATAAATAGCAACGTCAACATTTACTATGAATTCATTTAAAAAGAATTCTGCCATAACTGCCTCCTAAATATGTAAATATTAAAAATATTTTACTATTTTATATGATAAAAGTCAAGGTATAATGATAGTTTCCCCATTCATAAAAGACTTGTCTTTTATGAATGGGGAAACAAAAAAAGAGAGTGACTTTCGCCACTCTCTCTGAAGTTTAATTATTCGATGATGTCTGTAACAGCACCTGAACCAACTGTTCTACCACCTTCACGGATAGCAAAACGAAGACCTTTTTCGATAGCGATGGGAGTAATGAGTTCAACAGTCATCTCAACGTTATCGCCGGGCATGCACATTTCAGTACCTTCGGGAAGGCTGATTGTACCTGTAACGTCAGTTGTTCTGAAGAAGAACTGAGGTCTGTAGTTGTTGAAGAAAGGTGTATGACGGCCGCCTTCATCTTTAGAAAGAACGTAAACCTGACCTTTGAATTTTGTGTGGGGTTTGATTGAACCGGGTTTGCAAAGAACCTGACCACGTTCAATACCTTTTCTGTCAACACCACGAAGAAGAGCACCGATGTTGTCACCAGCCTCTGCATAGTCGAGGAGCTTGTGGAACATTTCAACACCTGTACAAACAGTTTTGCTGCTTTCTTCTTTAAGACCAACGATTTCGAGTTCGTCACCAACACGAAGCTGACCACGTTCAACTCTACCTGTTGCAACAGTACCACGACCAGTGATTGTGAATACGTCTTCAACGGGCATAAGGAAGGGAAGGTCTGCCATACGGTCGGGAGTAGGGATGTAGCTATCTACTGCATCCATGAGTTCGATGATGGGAGCATATACAGGATCAGCGAGATCTGTTGAAGCAGAATCGAGAGCCTGGAATGCAGAACCTTTGATGATGGGTGTATCATCGCCGGGGAATTCATAAGAATCAAGAGTTTCACGAACTTCCATTTCAACGAGTTCGAGAAGTTCGGGGTCATCTACGAGGTCGCATTTGTTAAGGAATACA
>JAZUOL010000125.1:0-9528 GCA_045604605.1 Acutalibacteraceae bacterium
AGGAGCTGAAACTTCACCTGTGAAAGCGCCACTTTCTGCCCAGTGGCAGTTTTCTGCACCAATTTTGATGTTGGAGCCTGCAGCTGCTTCCTGTGCTGCAAAAATGTCGATATAAGGAACGCAAAGAACTACGTCACAATCAGCATCTGCAACAAGGGGCTTCATTTCGTTGATGATAGCTTTTGCTTCATCGGGAGTTTTATTCATTTTCCAGTTACCTGCGATAACTGCTTTACGAAGTGATTTATCCATATCAATTAAACCTTTCACTAAAAATTCGAAATTCGGAATTAGAAATTCGGAATTATGTGGCTATGCCATAATTTAAAAGCACTTATTAAACTTACTGAATAGTGATAAATAATAGAGTGCGCATAATGTGCTTTTTAGGCGCCCCGAAGCGTATAAAGATACGCGAGTTCGGGCGACTAAAATGCGCAGGATGTGTGCTATATTATTTATCGTTAACTGCTTCGATACCGGGAAGAGCCTTACCCTCAAGGAATTCAAGAGAAGCACCGCCACCTGTTGAGATGTGAGTCATCTTTGCGCCGAAGCCAAGAGTGTTAACTGCTGCTGCAGAGTCACCACCACCGATGATTGTAACTGCATCTGTTTCTGCAAGAGATTCAGCAACTGCAATTGTACCTTTTGCAAGGATGGGGTTTTCGAAAACGCCCATAGGTCCGTTCCAAACAACTGTTTTTGCAGATTTAACTGCTTCTGCATAAAGCTCTGCAGTCTTAGGACCGATATCAAGGCTCATCATATCTGCAGGAATTTTGTCTGCATCGCAAACCTGAACTTCGATTTCTGCATCAATGGGGTCAGGGAATGCTTTTGTGATAGTAACGTCAATAGGAAGAAGAATCTGAACGCCTTTTTCTTCAGCCTTTGCAAGCATATCCTTGCAGTAGTAAATCTTTGTTTCATCAAGGAGAGATGTGCCTACGCTGTAGCCCTTAGCTGCAAGGAATGTGTAAGCCATACCGCCACCGATGATAAGTGTGTCTGCTTTGTTGAGAAGGTTTTCAATAACATTGAGCTTATCAGCAACCTTTGCGCCACCAAGAATTGTAACGAAAGGTCTCTGAGGATCTTCAACTGCGTTACCGAGGTATTTAAGCTCTTTACCCATAAGGTAACCAACGGCAGCTTCTTCAACGAAGGAAGCAACACCAACTGTTGAACAGTGAGCTCTGTGAGCTGCACCGAAAGCATCGTTTACATAGATGTCACAAAGAGATGCGAGTTCTTTTGAGAATGCTTCGCCATTCTTTGTTTCTTCGGGACGGAAACGTGTGTTCTGAAGAAGAACAACATCGCCATCTTTCATTTCTGCAACTGCTTTTTTAGCATTTTCGCCAACAACTACATCATCTGCTGCGAAAACAACATCTTTGTTGAGAACTTCGGAAAGTCTCTTTGCTACGGGAGCAAGGCTTTCTTTCTCGTTGGGGCCGTTTTTAACTTTACCAAGGTGAGAGCAAAGAATAACCTTTGCGCCATCTGCGAGAAGTTTCTGGATTGTGGGAAGAGCGGCTGTGATACGATTCTCGTCTGTAATAACACCATCTTTAAGTGGAACGTTAAAATCGCAACGAACAAGTACCTTTTTGCCTTTTGCGTTGATATCATCAACTGTTTTCTTGTTTAAAAGACCCATGATTTTTTACTCCTTTATGTTTGTTAATTTTTTACCGAATATATTTTATACTAACTCCCCTCTTTTTTCAAGAGTATTTTACATTTTTCAACCTATCATTTTCAACATTCTTTCAAAAGGTAAAACCGATATTTTTGTTATGTTAGGCTAAACTGTCATTTTTTCACGAATTTCCTTTAAGATTTTCTTTTCTCTTCTGGAAACCTGAACCTGTGACATCCCTAATTTTCTCGCAACCTCAGTTTGAGTTTTAGACATAAAATACCGCAGTTCAATAAGCTTTCTGTCCTTTTCCGAAAGCTCCTGTATGCACTTATCAAGAGTCAGTTTTTCGTTTATTTTTTCCTCTTCACCTTCTATAGGCACGTCAAATTGTTTCTCATCACTTCCGTTTTCACCCGAGGTAAGAGAAATTATGGGTTGAGAAGCAAGCAACAGCTCACTTGTTTCGCAAACACTCAAACCAACTCGTTGTGAGATTTCAGTTAAAGTCGGTTCGCATCCCAGCTCGTTTGCCAGTTTTTCTTTTTCTGCCCAAATCTCCCGGGAACGTTCTTTAAGAGAACGGCTCACCTTAACCGCACCACCATCACGGAAAATACGTTTCATTTCTCCAAGGATTGCAGGCACTGCATAAGTTGAAAAAACGAAACCCAGACTTTCATCAAATCCATCCGTTGCTTTAATAAGTCCAACACAACCCGCCTGGAATAAATCATCATACTCAACACCCCTGTTTTTAAATCTGTTAGCACAGGAATGAACAAGTCCTAAATTTTCTTTTATACGTTCTTCTCTTGAGGTCATTTTGTTTTACCGCGTATTATTTTTTCAATAGTAACAGTCGTTCCTACCCCTACCTTAGACCGAACGCGCAGCTTATCAGAAAAGCTTTCCATAACTGAAAACCCCAATCCCGAACGGTCGCCGCCAACGCTTGTGTAAAGCGGTTCTCTTGCTTTATCCACATCCTCAATTCCGCAACCTCTGTCCCTTACCGTCACACGAACAACACCTTCTTCAAAAACAGTGCAGGTTATGTAAATTTTTCCTATAGTTTCTTTATAAGCGTGAACAATGCAGTTTGTAACCGCCTCGCTCACAACAGTTTTTATATCTCCCAATTCTTCGACGGTCATATCAAGTTGTGATGAAAACGCGGAAACTGCAACACGAGAAAAGCTTTCGTTGATCGAGCGACTGTCAAACACCATTTTCAATTCATTTATTTTTTTCATTTTGCGACCTCATTTCTTTGGTTTATTTCTGCAAGTTTTTCTATTCCGGACATTTTCATTATTTTATAATCTCTCGGTGAAAGGTTGTCCACTTTAAGCTTTTTACCACTTCCTGCAGCAAGGCGATAGCGCCCCATAACAAGCCCCACTCCGGAGCTATCCATAAATGTTACATCACTAAAATCCAACACAAGCAATTCTGCACTTTCTGTCATAACAAAAGCATCGTCTATACACTCTCTTATTTCAGGTGCTGTATGGTGGTCAATTTCACCCTTTATAAATGCTGTTAATATATGTTTTTTTATTTTGAATGTCACCGGCATTCTGCTACCTCCTTTTATTGCTTTATATGCAACACCATTTTACACGTCGCGCTATGAAAAAATTGTCGGGATATGACACCAATCAATATTTTATAAATAAAATTCATTCATTTTAAAGAAAAACAAAATATATGTAGAATTTTCAGATAAGTTATGATATAATTCTGTCGATATTGTTTATCGGAGGCGACTTTATGCTAAAAAGAATTTTCAATATGCTAAAAAGGAAAAGCACCTTAAAGTGGTTTGCCACATTAATCCCTCGTGCTATGTACATCAAGTGGTTAAAAAAGGGCTCACTTGACAGCAAAAAAATACTTCTGGAATCCCAGCATGGTTCAGAAATCAGCGGTAATATGTTTTACCTTTTAAAAGAACTTACCTCCAATCCTGAATACAACTCCTATGAGCTGTATGTAAGCTATAAGCCTAAAAACAAAGAAAAGATTCAGAACATTCTCAAAACCTACGGTATAACAAATGTTACTCTTGTTCGTTTGTTCTCATTGAAATATATGAAGGTTATTTCATCTGCAAAATACCTTTTCAACGATAACACCTTCCTTCCTTTTTTCACAAAAAAAGAAGGACAGATTTATCTTAACACATGGCATGGCACGCCCCTCAAAACCTTGGGTAAGGGTATAAAAAATGCTATGCACAATATCGGTAACACACAGAAAAACTTCGTTTTTGCAGATTATCTTCTTTACCCCAATAAATACACAATGGAGCATATGCTGGAAGACTATATGCTGGAAAATCTCGCAAACGGAAAATGTCTTCTTGCAGGATATCCGAGAAACACAGTATTTCTTGACAATGAAAGACGCGAAGAAGTCCGCAAAGAAATTAATAAAGACGGCAAAAAAATATACGCCTATCTCCCCACTTGGCGCGGTGCAATAGGCGCAATTGACAGAGATGTTAACGATATACTCAAGGAATATCTTGATGAAATCGATCAAAAATTAACTGACGATGAAATTCTTTATGTAAACCTTCATCCCATAGCAGTAAAAAGCATTGATTTCAGCGGTTTTGTGCATATAAAAACATTCCCCAAGCAATATGAAACATATGATTTCCTTAACTGTGCAGATTGCCTTATAACCGACTATTCAAGTGTATTCTTCGATTTTGCGGTTACAAGAAAAAAATGTGTTCTTTTCACTTATGATGAAGAAGAATATTTCGCAGAACGCGGAGTTTACAAATCATTGGACGAATTACCCTTCCCCAGAGTACAAAACGTTGATGATTTACTTTCCGAAATCCGCTCACCAAAGCAGTATAATGACGATGCTTTCATTGAAGAATTCTGTGCATACGATGATGTTAATGCAACCAAAAACTTGCTTGATTTAGTTCTGAACAACAAGCCTTGCGATAAATTTGAACTCAAGGACATCCCCAACAACGGTAAAAAGAACATTATCATCCAAGCCGGCAACCTGGATCAGAACGGTGTTACCACATCCTTGTGCAATCTTCTCAACAACCTTGATACAAGTCTTAACAACTATTACATCTGCTTCCCTGCCGTAAGGGCAAGGACCCGTCAAGCTGTGCTTGCTGCCTTACCTGAAGGCGTTGGTTATTTTCCTATGCACGACAGATTGAATCTTGGTGTTTTCAAAAACCTTATCTGGTACATTTTCCTTATAGCCTCTCTCAGCAAGAAGCAATATGTAAATGCTGAATTTATGGACAAGCTTTTGAAAGATGATTGGCAGTATGAAATCAGACGTCTTTTTGGCGGTGCTCATTTTGACCACGCAATTCAGTTTACAGGCTACGGTCCTAAAATGATTCTTATGTTCGCGAATTTTGATTGTAAAAAGACAATTTATGTTCACAGCGATATGAGAAAAGAAATCGAAACCCGAGGAAACCAAAGAGAAGATGTTCTCATGTACGCTTATAAGAATTATGACAATGTAGCTCTTGTTACTGAAGATATCTGGGAACCAATCAGCACATTTGTTGAGAACACTGACAATTTCAAAGTTACTCATAACGTTATTGCATATAAAGATGTTCTTGAACGCGGCGAGGGTGAAATTGTTTTCGAGGAAAATATTACCCGCAGCAACAAAACACTTGAGGAAATAACAGAAATTCTCAATAGCGATTGCAAAAAAATTATAAGTGTAGGAAGATATTCTCCCGAAAAAGACCATCAAAGAATGGTTGATGTATTCAATAAAATCTGGCAAGAAAAGAAAGACTCTTATTTCATTATCATCGGCGGTAACCAGTATAACGGTCACTATGACAAGCTTTCCGAATATATAGAAACGCTTGAATGCCGTGATAACATTGTTTTAATCCTTACAATGAAAAATCCTATGCCCATCGTAAAGGCTTGTGACGGATTTATTCTTGCTTCTCATTATGAGGGCTTCGGTCTTGTTCTTGCAGAGGCTGACATTCTTGGACTTCCTGTTGTTTCTACTGACATCACAGGACCAAGAACCTTTATGAACAAATACAACGGCACATTAGTTGAAAATTCCCATGAGGGTGTTGAAAAAGGCTTCAGACTTCTTTTAGAAGGAAAAGTTTCTCCCCTTACAACCGACTATGAGAAATACAACGAAAATGCCATCAATGAATTCTTATCATTACTCCAATAAAAAACAGAGCTATCGACATTCACCTGTCGATAGCTCTTGCTTATTTCTTAATTATGTTCTCGGAACCTGATCCACACCATCAACTGTTTCCTGAAGCTGAAGATCATTTTTTATCATTGTTGTTGAAACACCGGGAGTGCGCTCAAGGAATTTAACCTCGCAATACTCTTTGAGATAGTCAAACTTATCACTACCTGCCCAGTCATCACCCATAACAACAACATCAATCTTATAGTCTTTGATATCCTGTATTTTCTGTTCCCAATTGTTTTCGGGAATAACAAGGTCAACATATCTTATTGCTTCAAGCATTTTTTTACGGGTTTCGTAGCTGTGATATGCCTTTTTACCCTTTGTAGCATTAAATTCATCGGTTGAGAGAGCAACTACAAGATAGTCACCTAATTCCTTTGCTCTTTTCAAAATACGGATATGACCATAGTGCAATAAATCAAATGTACCGTAGGTTAAAATTCTTTTCATTTTTATTCTCCTTTATTAAGTTCAGCACAAATAAAACCTGCTAAAATATTCGTGTTATTTGTACCTTTATTTTTTATATATTTATCTGAAAACCTCTTAAGGTTATCAAAATCGTAATCACCGCTCTCAACAGCCTTCAAAAGCTCTTCGCCGTTGATAAATGCAGCAGCCTCCATCTCTGCTTTGATATCAATATTAAGACCTTGTTCCGCTTTATATTTTTCATAATCCGGAACATAAAACCACAAGGGTTTATTAAGAAGCGAGCATTCCAGAGAGGTTGCAGAATAATCAGAAATCACACCATAAGAAAGCTTAGCTAAATCATAAGCAGAAAAATCACCGTTGATTCTGCATTTCAAGGTCGCTTTCGTAGAGGGATGAAGCGAAACAACTATTGAATATTCCGAAGATTTTTCAAAAATCTTACAAAGGTCTTCAATGTATTGAGAATCCCCATCTCTGAAGGTAGGAAGATAAGCAATAATTTTCTTGTTTTTATAATCGGGGTTAAGCGCTATAAACTCTTCATATCTTGATTTCCCATCCAGAATAAAATCAACTCTGGGAAGAGAAGCTATATGAATTTTATCCTTTGAGCATCCGAAAGCTTCACAATAAAATTCTGCTGTGTTCTCCGACGGCGCTATAACCACATCATAATTTTTATGCATACACATAGCCTTTGCCACGTTCAGATCTCTTCCTTGCACCTTACCTGCAGACTGCAAACTGAATTTCTTAACTGCACCTAAAGCGTGCCAGATCTGAAAAACTGTTAAATCTGATTTATGGCTAAGGCAGGATATCGGAATGGAATAAGTATCTGTTATAGCTATTTTAGCAGATGCAATTTCCCACATATCTCTGAAAATAAAAAAAATATATGAGATAGACAAACCGCTCTCATCTTTCAGACGTCGAAGCCTGAAAACCTGTTTTGTTTCAGGAGAAATTCTCGCAATCTCTTCTGAGAGCATTTTTATGTCTGCGGATTTTTCGTTACTTTGCCTTGAAAGCCAGACTATTTTATTTTCTGTTTTTCTCAGTTTCATAAACGCATAAAGAAACTTTATAAAAACAACAAAAATCTTAATTATTAATAACTTCATACGCCACCTCAAGTGACTACATAATTACATACATTTTATTCTAATTAAGAGTATTTGTCAAGAAAAAGGGAAACAGATGACCCATTTGATATTGAATATAAAAAGATTTGTGATATAATATTCTTCGTTATCAGGGGAAACAGGTGTAAATCCTGTACGAGCACGTCGCCGTGAGGTGCATTGATGTTTTCATTCTACCTGCTGCCGCAAAGCAGGGACAAGCCATTGGATTTTTCTGAGAAGGCGAATTTAAACGCACCAAGTCGAAATACCCGTTAACAAAAGCTCTTTTTTGATAAATATATCAGACTGCGAGTGCCGGTTTTAATAAAAGAGAAATAATTTTTAAAGGAGTTTTTCAAATGAAAATGACACGCAGTAAAAAAGCGTTGTCGTACATCCTTTGTATTGTGCTTATTGCGGCTATTGCACTTTTTACAACAGCTTGTAACGACAACAAAACAAATGATACCACCACTACAACAAATGGTGCCGTATCAACAACCGAAGCTCCTAAGGCAACTGTTCTCGGTAAAGGCGAAACTAAATTCAGCTTTACTGTTGTTGACCTTGAGGGCAACGAAACAGCTTTTGAAATCAATACTGATAAGAAAACTGTTGGCGAAGCACTTCTGGACCTTAAACTTATTGAAGGCGAAGATGGTCAATACGGCTTATACGTTAAAACAGTTAACGGTATAACACTTGATTATGACAAGGATGGAGCATATTGGGCATTCTATGTTGATGATGAATATGCAACAAGCGGCGTTGACACAACAGATATCGTTGCTGGAACAACCTATACCTTCAAAGCAGAAAAAGGATGAAATTAACACTTAAAGAAGCCGTTATTTTCGGTATGTTGGGCGCAGTTATGTATGCATCAAAGATTATAATGGACGTATTCCCCAACATACATCTAATAGGCGTTTTTATAATAGCAATCACTGTTGTTTACAGAAAAAAAGCCCTCTACCCTATTTATGTATTTGTGTTTCTCACGGGTCTTTTAAACGGCTTTAATATGTGGTGGATACCCTATTTGTATATATGGGCAATTCTTTGGGGCTGGGCAATGCTTTTACCCCAAAAGCTACCACCAAAAACAGCACCGATTATATATGCAATTGTTTGCTCCTTGCACGGATTTTTATACGGAACAATATACGCCCCTGCTCAGGCATTGATGTTCGGGCTTGATTTTAAGGGTATGATTGCCTGGATTGTGGCAGGACTCCCCTACGATGCAATTCACGGAGTGAGCAATTTTATATGCGGTTTGCTTTTGATTGTGCCTGTAATTTCAGTCCTAAAAATTGCAGAAAAAACAGCGAGAAAAAGTTAAACTTGACTCCCTGCCGAATCTTTTGAAATTCGATAGGGAGTCTTGGTTTTTTATGATAAATTCGCCAGCAATTAGCAAATAGCAATTAGCAGATAGATGCCAGATACCGGATACCAGATGCCAGATACCAGAGCTTCGCAAAAGGTAAAAAAGAGCAACAAAGTTGATGTATGTGGTACCTCTCTTCAAAGAGAGGGGGACCGTCTTGAGTATGTAAACCAATTGAATTATGTATTAAGCGAGCCTATTGTAAATAGTTTGAATGCAGTTCGGTGGAACGGTGGAGAGTTCTTGACGCGTAAGCGTCATTTCGCCGTAGGTGAAACTGTAACAAAGTTATCGTTCTGAATTTATATATTTAGTGCACCCGTAGGGAATGGTCTTGACCGTTCCGCCAGGTTATCTTCAGCTTATCGGTCGGGTCAAGACCCGACCCTACATTGCTCTATCTTACTATATCGCTTGGTACAGGCGAGCCTGTACCTTACAGTCATGACATTAACCAAACAAACTCACTTAAACCATCACACCGGTAAGGCACTGGCTTGCCTGTGCCCCAGAATACACCCACAATAAAAAGCTTATCGGTCAGGTGCAAATCAAATGATTTACACCTGACCGACTTGTTAATTAATATTTATCTGTTATAGCCTTTGCATTTGAATATGCGCTATAAGTTTTGCTCTTATATGCCTTGATTTTGTAGGTGTATTTTG
>JAZUOL010000126.1:0-29361 GCA_045604605.1 Acutalibacteraceae bacterium
AAAAAGACATATTTCTATGCTATAATGAGGAAAAGTGAGGTGTAATCTTTATGAAAATACACGGTGTGAAGCGCGAATGGTCTCACCCGATTTTCTATATAAAAAAGCATTATTGCCCCTATTGTAATGAGAGGTTAGAAAAAACGAAAAAGGAAACGGTTGTTAATTCAAAATCGGAAGAAGCAAAAAACTATGATTTTTCAAATGGTGATGGCTTTTTAGTCGGAAATATAAAATTTATTCGAACTGTTTTTCGTTGCAACAAATGTGATAAGACCTACACCATAAAAGAAGTTAAAGAAAACGACATCGCCATCAACCGATGGAAGTGATAGGAGTGGCATATGGAAGATATTTTAGAACGCATTCTTTCAATACTTTTTATGCCTTTTGAATCCAAATACAACAACTTAAAAAATAAAATCAACAAAATACCGAGCAAGGCATTAAAAATCTTCTTAAAGTTATTGCTTATATTGATTCCACTTGCATTAATATTTGGGCTATGTTGCTTGTGCAGTTACATATTTAGAGGATATTGGATATAACAAAAGGGCTATGACATTTCGTGTGTCATACCCTTTAAAATAACTTGCACCAAAGTGAAAATCAAGGCATAAAAAAACCCCGAAAACCACTGTGGTTTCGGGGTTTTTGAATACTCTTTGAAATAAGAAATTATCTCTTGCTGAACTGAGGTGCGCGACGAGCGCCTTTGAGACCGTATTTCTTTCTCTCTTTCATTCTGGGGTCACGAGTGAGAAGTCCGGCTTTCTTAAGAACGGGACGAACGTCATCTTCTGACTGAAGAAGAGCTCTTGCAATACCGTGACGGATTGCACCAGCCTGGCCTGTAACGCCACCGCCGTTTACACGGCAAACAACATCGTACTTTTCAGTTGTCTCTGTAAGAGCGAGAGGCTGACGAACGATAAGTTTAAGTGTTTCAAGACCGAAATAATCATCGATATCTCTGTCGTTGATTGTAACCTTACCTGTACCGGGATATACACGAACACGTGCAACGGATTTTTTTCTTCTACCTGTACCGTAGAAATATGCTTTGCTTTCGTACATAATTAGTGCCTCCTCCCTTAAAATTCTCTAACAATAGGCTTCTGAGCTGTCTGTTCGTGCTCTGCACCTGCATATACACGAAGACGAGCTATAGCTGCTCTGCCGAGAGTGTTATCGGGAAGCATTCCCTTAACAGCTTTCTGCATTACGAACTCAGGTTTTTCTTTCATGAGAATACCGTATTTAACGGATTTCATGTTACCGATGTAGCCTGTGTGATGATGATAGTATTTGTCTTCAAGTTTGTTACCTGTGAGAACAACTTTAGCAGCATTGATGATGATAACGCTGTCGCCACAGTCTGCGTGAGGAGCAAATGTGGGTTTGTGCTTACCGCGAAGAAGAACAGCAGCTTCAACAGCAACTTCGCCGAGAGTTCTGCCTTCTGCGTCGAGAACATACCACTGGCGCTCAGTTTTGCCTTTGGGCATATAAGTAGACATAACAGTTACCTCCGTAATAGTTTTAAGGGTTTTCCCCTCTTCATTGCCTTGATATATTATCACAAGGGACTTTCAAAGTCAACACTTTTTTTAATGAATTTTAAAATAATTCTGACTATCTCTTGTTTTCTCGTTTTTTCTCTCTTTTTTATATATTTTTCTCTCGTGGCAAATCGCATTTATACATAAAAAACAATGTGGAATTTGCAATAATTTGCATTTCCCACATTGTATAACTTGTATATTTACTTTGCTAAACGGCTATAGTCCTTGACTACTTCAACTCTTTGCTTACGGCGTTTCTTACGCTTACGTTGGTTTTTAGTTCCGAAATAAAGCACAACTATAAGAACAACTATAACAAGCATTACAACAAGAAAAGCTTTTGACTTTGCAATGCCTTCAATCCAACTGAACATTGCCCAAAGATAATTTTTCTTTATAGTCTGATATGCTACCAAATTAACATCAGAAATCACAACATCTTTATACATAAGCTGTGCAGTGCCTACGTGCTCCCCTTCTTCAATGGGAGAATCAACCTCTTGGGGAAAGCCTTCAGAAAGCTTAACAGTCAAATCATCAATCGTCAAATCCTTGTGAACAACGCATGTAACAGGGGTTTCGGGAACAAGACCAACATAGTCTGCGCCTCTTCCGAACTTCACGCCTACTTCGCCTAAAATATAATTATCATCAGCGATTATTTTCATTTTAACATTATTAAAAGCCCATCTAAGCATATAACGACACATAAGAAAAGCGGTATTATAATACTTTCCTTCAACAAGCTTTTCTGTTTCGCCCTTCATAGCGATAGATATATATGTATATCCATCCTTTGTTGCGCTTGAAATAAGACAAGCTCCGGCTTTATCGGTTGTGCCTGTTTTGAGACCTATTGCTTCTTCATAATAATATTCGGAATAACTATTCAAAAGCGGGTTTGTGTTATAAAGATATCTCACATCGCTTTTATTCGTTGCGGGCATAGTTTTTCCATACTTCGATGATATTTTGACTATTGTTTCATTTTCCAAAGCCTTTTTAGCAATCAGATACATATCTGCTGCAGTTGTTCTGTTCTGTGTATCGCTGTCAAAACCCGCTACAGATTCATCATCAAGACCGTGAGAATTTGCAAAATGAGTATTTTTACAACCAAGCTCCTGAACAAAAACGTTCATTTTTGCAACAAAGTTTTCTGACTTGCCATCACCGAATGTTTCCGCTAAAACGGCAGCGGCATCGTTTGCGCTGGGAAGGAAAAGACAATATAAAAGCATTTCAAGAGTTGTTTTCTCATCTGCTAAAAGACCTGCAACTGAGCTACCTGTTCCGTCAAGGCTATGAACCGCATCATAAGAGCAGACTATTTCTTTTTGCATATCTGAACACTCGTTAAGCACAACCATTGCAGTAACAAGCTTCGTGAGAGATGCAGGTGCAGTTATTCTGTCAGCATTCTTACTGTAAATCACAGTATCTGTATCAGCATTCACAAGCAACGCTATTTCTGTTTCATAATCCGGTGCATCAATGTCGTAATAAGCACCTTTGGTTTTTACCTTATCCTCTTCAACCTCAGCCGCAAAAGCGGGAACACAAAAAGGAATAAGCAAAATAAAACAATTTATTAAAATCAGTAATTTTTTCATAGACAATCACCGTAAAATGTTATAAAATAGAATTAATATTATGTATTATAGCACCTAAACAAAATAATTGAAATACTATTTTACAAAAAAGGAGAACAAAATTATGGTATTTGTTACCGGAGATACTCATGGCGATCCCGAAAGACTCTCAAAGTCCGCTTTAAAGAGTCTGAATGACGGAGACACACTCATTGTTTGCGGTGATTTCGGTTTCATTTGGGACAAGTCTAAGGGAGAGCAAAAAATACTAAAAGCATTTTCCAAACGGAAATACAATATTTGCTTTATAGATGGTACTCACGAAAATTTTGACCTTTTAAACGGCTACCCGCTCACTACCTGGAACGGTGGCAAGGTGCACCAGATTTCAGATAATATTTTTCATCTTATGCGCGGTCAGGTGTTTACTATTGATGGTCTGAAAATTTTCACTATGGGCGGTGGTGAAAGTCCTGACCTTGATTCGCGACTTGAGGACAACCCTTGGCTCAAATATGAAATTCCATCAAAGGAAGAGCTTCTTGAGGGCGCGGAAAATCTTGAAAAAAACGATTGCAAAATTGACGTAATTATCACTCATGAACCCTCCTCAACCATTAAAGGCTTTTTAAAGCTTGGCGAAAGTGAGGCAGTTCGAGTTACAACTCTCAATGCTTATTTTGATGAACTTTCTAAATGCAGTGAATTTGAACGCTGGTTCTTTGGTAGTCTGCATCTCGATAAATATATTTCAAACACCTATATCGGTGTTCATAAAGCAATTGTGAATGCTCATACAGGAGAAAGAGTTAAATTTTAAATAGGGATAAATTATATGAAAAAAACGGTAAACAAAAAGAAAATAAAAAAGATTGTTTTGGTAATTGTTCCGATTATTATTGCATTATCAATTATATTAGGAACAGTTGCTTTTATTGCAAATTACCCTGACAAAAGAGAAGCTGTTTTTAGCGACAGCGATAAAAAACCCACAAAACAAGTTTTTGATGAGGGTGAATTTAAAATGGGAGAATATGATTTAATCGTTGCTACCAATGGTGATGATAGCTATGAAGGAACATTGAATGCACCTTTAAAAACCTTAAAAGGCGCAAAAGAAAAATTAAAGGCTTTAAATATTCCGAAAGATAAAAAGGTTACGGTATGGTTCAGAGAAGGTACATACACATTCTTTGATACAGTAGCTTTCGATGAAAATGATAGAAATAATGTGCTTTACCGTTCTTACCCTGATGAAGAGGTAATTTTCTCAGGCTCAAAGGAAATTAAAGGCAGTTGGAAAGAAACAAAAATCAACGGGGTTAAAGCATTTGTAACAGATATGCCCATTGAAAGCGACGAGGATTATTTCCGTTCACTTTTCAAGGATAGCAAAAGGCTTTCCCGTTCAAATTATCCTAAAGAGGACGTTTTTAAGGTAGCTGCCGAACCTAATGCAGATGAAAAATTCGATTCAGAGTGGGACCCCAACTTCTTTGTTCACTCCCCTGTTTTTTATGCACATCCTGAAGATTTGCTTGAATTTACAAATCAGGAAGATATTGATGTTAAGCTTATGCATTTCTGGTGTGAGGATTTACTACCTGTACACTCAATTAATAAAGCTACCGGTAAAATCACCACCACTAAACCCACTGCAATGAAAGCAAGAGTTGATGATAACTATATTTTAGAAAATGTTAAAGAAGCGCTTTCACTTCCGGGTGAGTGGTATCTTGACCGTGCTGAAGAAAAGCTTTATTACATACCACAGGATGGAGATACACTTAAAAACACAGTTGTTTATGCAGGTTTAAACGAGCAATTTTTCACAATTAACAACGCTCAGAAGATTTCGTTCCAAGGCATTAATTTTAAATACACCGATTGGAATCATATAAATGGTACCCACACAGGTAACCCCTTTGAGAAATCTCATCCTTTATATAAAACAATTAAATATGGTGCAGAGCATCCGCAAGCCGCATTTGAAGTACCTGCTGCAATCTACATTACTTCATCAAATGGCATCAACTTTACTGATTGCAACTTTGAAAACATTTCTTATAGCGCGGTAAAATTTGAAAGTGCTTCCAAGAACTGCAATATAACAAGCTGTTTGTTCAATGAAATTGGTGGTAATGCTGTTTTCATTCACGGTGATTTTGTTGTACCTGCAACCACACAAAACATAAATGTTACAGATACTCACATCAGCAACTACGGCAGAATTTTCAATAACGCTATCGGTATCCTTCTCACCCACGCTATTGACTGCGACCTTACACACAATGAAATACATGATGGCTGGTACACAGGTATTTCAGTTGGCTGGAACTGGGGATATACAGACAATTCCACCAACAACATAAATATCAGTAACAATCTTATTTACAATATAGGTAATGGTTGGCTTTCCGATATGGGCGGTATTTATACTCTTGGTATTCAGCCGGATACAGTTATTTCCAAAAACATAATTTACAATGTCGGTTGTGACGAGGGTCAATACGGCTATGGCGGTTGGGGTATTTACCTTGACGAAGGCTCATCTGAAATTCTTGTTGAAAAGAATCTTGTATATGATTGCTCTTCACAGACATTCCACCAGCACTACGGTAAAGATAATATGATAAGAAACAATATCTTTGCTTTCGGTGGTGAAGGTCAGTTCAGAATAACAAGAAACGAGGACCACAATTCATTATTCCTCTATAACAATATTTTGGTTGGAAACGATACACCAATGTACAAAGATACAATCAGTCTTGATTGGTTCAAGGACGATAACAACTTATATTGGGACTACAATACATTCGGCAAAACAGTTTATTCCGGCGGATCAACAAACATTTTTGATAGCGAAAACATACTTGGTATGTATGGCAGAGGCTATTATAATAATGCTATTCTTGCAGACCCGCTATTCAAGGATGCAGAAAACAGAGATTTCACTCTTGCAGAAAACTCCCCCGCTCTCGACGGTGGCTTTGAGCCTTGGGAATACGATGCAGGAACAATTACAGAAAGATAAACTAAAAACTCGGTCAAATGACCGAGTTTTCTTTTGTGTTTATTCATCTTTTATTCCAAACATTAATTTAAGTATTCCTCTTAAAAACTTAGGACTGCGACATACAACAACTTTCACAAGCTACCACTCCTTATGTATTTGTTACATAATATGAGTGATTTGAAAATATGTTACAGCTGCCAATCCTTTAAGTCCTTAACCTCGTTATACATAGCAATATAATTATTATGTCTGCTCTGATGTATAACCCCATCTTTAAGAGCTTCTAAAATACAACAGCCCTTTTCAACAGTATGAGAGCAGGAAGCAAATTTACACTTTCCAAGATATTCGCTGAACTCGGGAAAACAGAAGGGTAAATTCTCTTTAACAATAACCTCACTGCTTTGCTCAATATCAAGTGATGAGAAGCCCGGGGTATCTGCTACAAGACCATTACCGATATGATAAAGAGTTACTTCTCTTGTGGTGTGGCGTCCTCGACCTAATTTATCGCTTACCTCTCCTGTTGCAAGAGAAAAACGCTCATCAATGCAATTAAGGAGAGAGGATTTTCCAACACCCGTATTACCTGTGAAAACAGTTATACCATCGTCTATCATTGCTTTCACTTTATCAATACCCTCGCCTGTTTTACAACAAACAGAAGCCACTTCAATTCCTGCTTTTTTATAAATCTCTTCAAGCTCTGTTGTATCTCCTAAATCGCTTTTTGAAAAAACAACACAAGGCTTAATGCCCTTATCAACTGCAATTGCTGTCATTTTATCAATGACCAAAAGGCTTGGAACAGGCTCTTTAACTGAAGAAACAATTATAAGAGTATCAATATTCGCCACAGGTGGTCTTAAAAGAAAATTCTTTCTTTCATGGATTTCATCAATAGTATTTTCTCTGTCCTGACGGACTGTAATTGTAACATTATCACCTGCAAGAGGTGTTATTTTTTTCTTTCTGAATGCACCTCTTGCTTTGCATTCAAAAATCTCTCCGGCGGCCTCTACATAATAGAATCCGCCGATGCCTTTAATTATTACTCCGTTTAAAACTTTTTCCATATTTTATACCGGTTGCTCTGTTTCATCAATTTCCAGCATTTCCATTGCTGTTGTTTCCTCATCAGAAATAACCCCTGTCTGCTCTGTTTGGGAAAGCGTATCTGTAACAGCCTGTGTGGACTCTTCTGTAGTAGATTCGCCAATTATCGGTTGAGACTGTTGCGGATTTGTTTCTGCAGGGAACTGCGGATTTGTCGTTGACTGTGAAGGGAAATTGGTTTCCGGTTGAGCATTTTTTCTTGAAACAGTCAAAACAATCATTGATGTTTTATCAAGATGAGGTGCTGATGAATATGATGGAGACTGAGCTAAAACAGTTCCTTCTTTTTTAGAGCTGTTTTCAAATTGAATTGAAATATTATTATAACCCAAATCTCTTAAAACCTGTACTGCTTCAGATTCGGAAAGGTCAACTACATTTGCATAGAATGCAACTTCATGAGTTCTCTCTTTTGAAAATTTGGCGGGAGATTTTGTGAAATTCACAACAGCTTCATAATACAATGCATCATCAAGACTTACAACCAGTTTAGAATCAGCTTCACTTCCGCTAACAACTATTTCATAAAAATTGTTAATATTAGTGTCTACTGTTTCTGTTTTTACAATTTCCTCATCCAAGGAGATTTCAACAACAACGGGACCAACCTTAGGAAGAGGTATCTTCTTTTCCGCAGTAATGCAACCTGAGCTTACAGTTAAAACTACTGCATCACCCTCTCTGACAGGTGAGCCGTCTGCAGGTGATTGACTAAGAACATAATCCTTCTCAACTGTACTGTCGGAGGTTTCAACCTTATAGAGAGAAAGTCCGTTTTCCTCAAGAATTTCTTTTGCATTTTCAAGCGATTTGCCTGCAAGCTTGGGCATTTTGAAGAGCTTATCAGATTTAGTATCTGCGGCATAGTATACCGTTACAGTTGCACCAACGGAAACAGTTGTATTTGCTGCAGGGTCTGTTCTCACAACCTGACCAACAGTAACCGCGCTATCTTCAACAGGAACAACCACAACCTTGAAGCCCAAAGTTTCAAGAGTATCTCCTGCCTCGCGGAAATTTTTACCTGTGAAATCAGGAATCACCTGACCGTCTCCTGCTTTAGCAATATAAAGAATAACAGTTGAACCCTCTGCTAATTCTGTACCTGCTTTAGGGTCCTGGTCAAAAACACAACCCTCTTGCGCATCTGAGAAGGATGCATAATAAACTTCAAAATTATATTTTTCTTTATATGCTGCATTTTCTTTTATTTCAAGGTCATAGTTCATACCAACAAAGCTATCAACCTCAATTTTCTGTTCATCTAAAAGCTTTGCACCGAAAATAACACCGATAAACAAAATCACAGCTACTATAATACCTGCTACAATAGGCTTTTTTGCTGAGGTCTTTGCCTGAACATCCTGAACTGCCGCGCTTTCACCGGGCTCAGATACAACACGAGGCTTTTGGGGAGCTTCTGAAACAACAGGAGTGACCATTGTTCTGGTTTTATTTTCTTCGTTTACATCGCTTACAACAGGATTTGCACGCGTTTTTTCCTGAATTTTGCCTATGGGACGAGTTGCATCAATATCATCATAATAAAGCTGATAATCAAATTTAATATTAGGATTTCTTTTTAATTCATCCAAATCTAAAAGCATTTCAGCAGCACTCTGATAACGCTCACGTGTGCTCTTCTGCATTGCTTTCATTGTAATTTGCTCGAAGCCAACAGGAATATTAGAATTAATTGTACGGGGTAACTCTGCCTCACTGTTAACCTGCATAAGAGCAACACTTACGGCATTATCCGCATCAAAGGGAAGCCTTCCGGTCAACATTTCATAAAGCATTATGCCTACGGAATAAATATCTGCTTTTTCGTCTGTAAACTCACCCTTTGCCTGCTCGGGACTAATGTAGTGAACGGAGCCGATTGCTTTTTCTGTTACGGTACGGCTTTCACTATGGCTGAATCTTGCAATACCAAAATCCGCAACCTTAATAGTTCCGTTTTCTAAAAGCATAATGTTCTGAGGCTTAACGTCTCTATGAACCACACCTTTATCGTGAGCATGCTGAAGAGCGCGAAGAATCTGAATTATAAAGAACAACGCCTCGTTCCAATCAATAACGCCACGTTTTTCTATGTATTCCTTGAGAGTTATTCCCTCTATATGCTCCATTACAATATACTGCAATCTGTCACCAAAGCTAACATCATAAACTTTAACAATATTAGGATGGGACAAAACCGCAATGGCTTTTGATTCATTTTTAAATCTGCGGCGGAACTCTTCATTTGCAAGATACTCTTCCTTGAGCACTTTAACAGCAACAATTCTGTCATCTATGTTGTCATAGGCTTTATAAACAACCGCCATACCGCCAACACCGATAACATCCTGTATTTCATATCTTCCGTCAAGTCTTTTACCTACATAATTTTCCATACTTACTCTCCTTGAACATCTGCGGTCAGAATAACTACGGTTACATTATCACGTCCACCCGCGTTATTTGCCGTTTCTACAAGTTTTTCGGCTGAAGAATCACCGTATTCATTAACTGTTTTTAATATATTCTCATCCTCAACATAACCATTGAGTCCGTCTGTGCAAATAAGCAACCTGCAATCATTGTTAATATCAATCACATCAAACTCAACATCAATAGTATGTTCAATGCCTACAGCTCTTGTTATTACATTTCTGTCAGGATGACTCTTTGCTTCTTCTTCGGTAATTTTACCTGTATCAATAAGCAATTGAACAAATGAATGGTCCTTGGTAATTGGCTTTATCTCGCTATCGCTCAAAATATATGCTCTGCTGTCACCAACATGGGCAATTACCGCAATATTTTTCAAAACAAGAACTGCCACTACAGTAGTTCCCATTCCCTTTAGCTCAATGTTTTCCTGCGCTTCTTTAAATACTGCAGAGTTGGCAGCACTTATTGCAGAGGTCAAGAGATTTTTTGCACTGCTTACAGACATTTTCTCTCTGTAACCGCGTTTTAAAGCCTCTGAAACCTTCTCAACACATATTCCGCTTGCAACCTGACCACCTGAAACACCGCCCATTCCATCACATACAACTGCCCATATATCATCTGTTTCAAAGCGACCTGCATCGTATGCATCCTGGTTAGTTTCTCTTACAAGACCAATATGTGTTTTGGCAGATATTCTCACGGTGTTTCACCTCTTTTCAATGTTATCTTGCTTGATTTTTTCGCGTCGCAGCTGACCGCACGAAGCATTAATATCAGAACCGAGTGTACGGCGGATTGTCACCGTATGCCCTTCTTTTTCAAGTATTGCTTTAAATTTTTGTATATCATTATCGCTGCTTCTTTCGTGACCTTTTTCAGGTACCTCATTAGCAGGAATAAGATTTATATGGCATAAAATACCTTTAAGCTTCTCACCTAATTCACGCGCACATTCGGGAGTGTCGTTTACACCTTTCATCATTGCGTATTCAAAGGAAATACGTCTTGATGTTCTATCACCGTAAATCCTGCAGGCTTTAAGAAGCTCATTAACATTCCACGACTTATTGACAGGCATAATCCTTGAACGGATTTCGTCATTTGGAGCGTGAAGAGAAACAGACAAAGTAAGTTGTAAATTTTTCTCTAACAAATCATAAATTCTCGGAACTATTCCGCTTGTTGAGAGAGAAATATGTCTCATTCCGATATTCAGGCCTTTTTCATCGCTGACAAGCTCTAAAAAACGCATTACATTATCGAAATTATCAAGTGGCTCACCCATTCCCATTAAAACAATTCTGGAAATGCGTAAATTCAAATCACGTTGGGCAGTATAAATCTGACTAAGTATTTCCGAAGGTGTCAGTTGTCTTTTAAAGCCACCTATACCCGAAGCGCAAAAGGCGCAACCCATTTTGCAACCTACCTGAGTTGATACACATATTGTGTGCCCATATTTATAATCCATAACCACACATTCAAGGTATTCTCCATCAGGCAAAGAATACAGGTATTTTACCGTATTATCATACCGCGAAACAAGTTTTTTTTCAATAGTGCAAGAAAATATGACAAAATTGTCATTTAATTGCGCTATTAAAGCCTTTGAAATATTGGTCATCTCTTCAAAAGATGACACACATTTTTTATGAAGCCAATCATATACCTGATTAGCCCTGAATTTTGGTAAACCCATATTTTCGAACTCAGCGGAGAGTTCATCAAAGGTCATAGAAACAATGTCTTTCTTTTCCATATACTCTTACTTTCTCCGGAATGCAGCAACAAAAAAGCCGTCACAGTTATTTTTATGCGGAAAAAGGGTTAAATAATCACCCTCATCAACCGCTCTTTCAACATCCGGCAATACTTTTTCAGAAAAAAATTCGGGATTTTCTTTTAAAAAAGCATCGCATATCTTTCTGTTTTCATTTGGGTTTACAGAACAAGTTGAATAAACAAGTCTGCCACCGCTTTTAACATATTTTGAAGAGGTTTCAAGGATCTGCCTTTGTATCGGCAATAAGCCCTTTGTATCATCGAGCTTTTTATACTTAATTTCAGGCTTTTTGCCTATAATACCCAGACCCGAACAAGGCACATCACAAAGAACTCTGTCCACCTGAGGTAATTCCTCGTTTAAAATGCAAGCATCATTAACCAAACACCTTATGTTTTCAAGTCCCAGACGTTCTGCGCCTTCTTTTATCAAATCAGTTCGGCTTGAATATATATCACAGGAATACAGAACACCATTATTTATATATTGGGCGGCAGTAAAGCTTTTTCCTCCCGGTGCAGCACAAACATCAATAACCGATGCGCCTTCAAAAAGTTCAAGTGCTTCAACACAAAGCTGTGATGAAATATCTTCAATATGAAACAAACCTTTCTTGAAGCAATCGAGCTTATATACAGCTTTGTCACACTCTATCTTCAAAGCGTCAGGTAAATAAGTATCATAAACACTTACACCCTCATCTTCTAATAAACGCTTTAATTCCCGGGTTGTAATTTTAGTAGTATTAACGCGTAATGTTATCTCCTTAGGTTTAAGAGATGCAGAAAAAAATGCTTCAGCATTATCCTTACCATAATGATATGTAAGAAATTTCACAATTTCTTCGGGAACAGAGTAAATAACAGAAATTTTTTCTGTTTCAGTTAAATCTTCGGCAACAACGAGTCCGGTCTTTGTAACCTTGCGAAGAACCGCATTAACAAGACCTGCTGCAAACTCGCATTTATTGCTTTTGGTAAGCTTTACGCTTTCATTAACTGCAGCGCTTGAGGGAATTTTATCCATAAAAAGAATCTGGTACGCACCCAGTCTTAAAATTGTAAGAACATCGGATTTTGTTTTCTTTAAGGGCTTGGAAAGATATTGAGAAATAACATAATCAAGTGTTATTTTTCTTTCTGTTACACCATAAACAAGTCGGGAAATAAAAGCACAATCAGTGCTGTCAGGATTATACATCTTAACAGCACTGTCTATTGCAAGGTTTGAATAAGCTTCATCTACCTCTATTTTTAAAAGTATTTCGTAGGCAATTTGCCTTGCCGATTTACTCATCTTCTGCTTCTCCTACCACCATACAATAATACTAAACGTAATATTTGCGCAATGCTTGTTGCCAAAGCAGCAACATAGGTCATAGCCGCCATTTTTAAAACTTTTGCCGCACCATTTTTCTCTTCAAATGAAAGAAGTCCATTGGATTCAATAACATTCAAAGCTCTTCTGCTTGCGTTAAATTCAACAGGCAAAGTAATCAACTGAAAAAGGGCAACAAATGAGAAAAATCCGATACCAATCCAGATAAGAGGTTCATAGCCAAAAATCACACCTGCAATAAGCAGAGGCATAGAAAGGGTTGAACCTATATTGCAAACAGGTAAGATAAGATTTCTGATTTTGATGGGCTTATAAGCCTCTGCATGCTGTGCGGCATGGCCTGCCTCATGGCAAGCAACACCAACCGCAGCAATTGATGAGCCGTTAAAAACCCCGTCAGAAAGACGAATAACTTTGCTTGTGGGGTCATAATGGTCAGAAAGCTTACCGCTAACATGCTCGATGTTCACATCATGAATTCCATAGTAACCCAGCACCATTTGCGCCGCCTGAGCGCCGGTGATATTCCGAACATTTCCAATTTTCGAATATTTTGCATAAGTTGATTTCAATTTTGCTTGTATGATAAGTGAAGCAATAATTACGGGAACGACGAGAATAATATAATAATAATCAAAAAAGAAAAACGGCATTATATCAACCTCCGAAAAAGTAAAAATTTTCTTCACTATAATTTTATAACAGAATATTTAATCAACAAAAAACACTATATGAACAAAGTATTAATTATTATAAAATTGTTCCATCAGGAATGGGATGACCTCTTAAGAAATCAGCGGCATTCATACGCTTCTTACCTTCAAACTGAACCTCTGAAACAACAACCGCTTTACCGTCACCACAGAATATTGCAAGTCCGTTTTTAAGCATACGGGTTTCCCCTGCCTTACCACCGCTTAAATCCTTTGAAATTGTTGAGCGGAAAAGCTTCAAGGTTTTACCCTCAAGGTAAGTCAAAGCAACCGGCCAAGGATCAAGGCCACGAATCTGATTATGAACCTCCTGCGCGGATTTATTAAAATCAACGGGTGACATACTTTTATCAAGCATTGAAGCATAGGTGCTTTCCTCGTCATTTTGCTTTTGAGGAACAACCTCACCATTTCCAATAGAAACAAGAGTTTTAATAAGAAGCTCTGCTCCCAATGGCGCAAGCCTGTCAAAAAGCTCGCCTGCGGTTTCATTTTCACCGATTTTGGTCTTTTCAACAAGCAACATATCACCTGTATCAAGCCCAACATCCATTTGCATTGAGGTTACACCTGCATATTCTTCACCCTCAAGAACACAACGTTGAATTGGCGCTGCGCCTCTGTATTTAGGAAGAATTGAACCGTGTATATTAATACAACCGTATTTTGTATATTCGAGAAAATCCTTCGGTAAAATTTTTCCGTATGCAACAACCACTACAATATCAGGATTAAGGTCACGAAGAATATCCATTCCCTCTCCGTTTTTTAGTGTTTGCGGTTGATAGACTTTTATACCGAATTTTTCTGCTTCCACCTTAACAGGCGGAGGCGTTAAGATTGCTTTTCTGCCAACAGGCTTATCCGGTTGAGTTACAACACCAAGAACATCGTAACCATTATTAACAAGTGCTTTCAAGGGCTCAACTGCAAAATCAGGTGTGCCCATATAGAGAACTTTCATTTTATTCACCGTCGTTTCTGTGGAGCTGCTCGCCCTCATCCAACTTATCTTTATAAAGAATACCGTCAAGATGGTCTATTTCGTGGCAAAAGCATCTTGCTTTAAGACCTTCACCTTTATAAAGGCACCATTTACCATCACGATTCTGTGCTTTAACTTTAACAACATCGGGTCTTGTTACCACTCCATAAAGTCCCGGAAGAGAAAGGCACCCTTCATTCCCTTTCTGCGCACCCTCTTCATAAGTTATTTCAGGATTAATAAGCTCAATAAATTCATTTCTGTCCTCGCTTACATCCATTACAACAACACGTTTAAGAACACCGACCTGAGGTCCTGCAAGGCCAACACCACCGGAGTGGTACATCGTTTCCTTCATATCATCAAGAAGCTCAAAAAGTCTGTCATTGAACTCTGTCACAACTCGGGATTTTTTTCTTAAAATAGGATCATCTTCAACCCTGATATTTCTTATAGCCATTTTACTCTTCCTTTATTTCTGTTTGAGGTACGGATAAATACGACCTCTTCTTTAATTTTATGATAACGGATTAATATCCAACGTAACATTAGCCGTTGAGAATTTTGCATTTTTCAAATACTCTTTTAAAAGCTTTGACATCATTTCGCGAAAACGCTTATTATTCTTACATTTTATTGTTATTACATTTCTGTATTTATTACTGATTTTTGAAACTCTCGGTTGTAACGGACCCAGTAAATTAATTTTAACATCACTGTATTCCCCTGTAACCGCTTCTTTAATCATTTCAAAAAACATTTTTGAGCCTGCAACAGACTGATTAAAATTTTCGCTGGTAAACGTAAGCGAACAAATATCACAAAAAGGCGGATAAACCATACTTTTTCTTATGATTTCCTCTGTTTTATAAAAGGATTCATAATCCTGGCTGGCTGAAAGCTCTATAATATCGTTATCAGGAAGTACCGTTTGAATAAATGCCTTACCTTTAAAATCGCCTCTGCCTGATCTGCCCACAACCTGAGTCAGCAGGTCAAAAGCTTTTTCGCTGCTTCTGAAATCATCATTATAAAGCTGATGGTCTATTGATATAACGCCAACCAACGTAACTTTCGGGAAATCTAACCCCTTTGCCACCATCTGCGTGCCTAAAAGAATATCATATTCACCATTTGCAAAAGCAGTTAATTTATCCTGATAAGAATATCTCGCCATAGTAGTATCTGCATCCATACGCAGAATTTTTGCATTTGGGAAAACATTCTGAAGCTCTTCTTCTATTCTCTGTGTTCCGAAGCCTGCATACCTTACAGCTTTTTCATTGCACTGAGGACAAGTATCGGTAAACACCTCGGAATGACCGCAATAATGGCACATAAGGCGGTTATTGGCATTATGATAGGTAAGAGATATACTGCAATTGGGACAGGTTAAAACTGTCTTACAGGCACCGCAGGAGGCAAATGTATTGAATCCTCTTCTGTTCATCAAAAGAATGGCTTGTTTTTTATCCTCAAGGCATTCCTCAAGCGCAGAATAAAGCTCATTACTTATTGCTCCCTTAGTATCTGATATATCAACAGTTACAACCTCAGGAAGCTCTGCTTTTCCGTATCTTTGAGTAAGCTTCACAAAGGCATATTTGCCGTCAATGGCATTTTTATATGTTTCAACAGATGGCGTTGCAGAAGACAGAAGTAAAAGTGCGTTATTATAAGCGCATCTGAACCGAGCTACATCACGCGCATGGTATCTGGGTGACATTTCAGATTTATAGGTGTGCTCCTGCTCTTCGTCAATAACAATTAACCCTAAATTTCCGAAAGGCGCGAACACCGCAGAACGAGTACCTATTGCGATTTTTGCCTCTCCGTTTTTGACTCTTTTCCATTCATCAATTCTTTCACCTGCTGAAAGTGCACTATGGAATACCGCCACTTTATCACCAAAATGTGAATAGAAAATCCCTAAGGTTTGCGGTGTAAGAGCAATTTCTGGAACCATTACTATTACATCTTTACCATCATTAATTACTTCTTCAATAAGCTTCAGGAAAACCTGAGTTTTGCCGGAACCTGTAACGCCAAAAAGAAGTGCGGCAGAGCCTTTATCACTTTTGTATTTCGCCAAAAGCTCCTCAAAGGCGCTGTTCTGCGAGCTTGTGAGCTCAGGAGATTCAGATTTTTTCTGTGATTTTTCATACCTGGGCTTTCGGTAAATTTCACTGTCATAAAGCTCAGCATAGCCTTTTTTCACAATTGCATTTACAACCGCAGGAGTTACCCCCGTAAAATAACAAACCTCTTTTACGGAAGCACCGCCAATGTCAAGGAGAAGTCTTACTACGCTTTTTTGTTTAGCCGTAAGAGTGGATATAACTGTTTCCGCCTGAGCTTCGCTGATTGCCAAACGGACATTTTTAATTGTTAAATCCCCTGTTTTTCTCTTTGCATCAACATTTGTAACTAACAATCCTTTTTTTACGAGCTTTTCAAGGATTTTACTTTCTGAATCAAGCCCTAAATCATTAAGAATTTTTTCTCTTTTTATATAATTACAGTTATCTTTAAGATAATAATATACACGTATTTCTTCCTCGTTAAGCTTGTTTAACATTTCTTCTGAAATATCAACAGCCATATATGACACAACGTAGTTAAGACCTATACCGGCCGGAAGCATTGTTTTTGCTGCCTCAAAAAGAGTGCAAAAAGTGGTTTCTTTAAGCCAAAAAACAAGAGAAAGCATTTCAGCATCAAAAAGAGGCTTTTTATCAAGCACATCAATTACTGACTTGAATTTCACTGTATTTTCAGATTCAAGAAGCGGCTTCACGGACAATATAAGTCCTTGTTTTTTTCGGTTACCATTGCCGAACGGTATCATAACCCTGCATCCCGGCACTGCTTTTTCTTCTAAATTATACGGTATCATATAAGAATAAACAGCATCAAAATGGTATGCAAGACCTTCAACCGCTACCTCGGCCAGAAGCGCACCGATACTCATACTTTAAAGGTTTGCGATTTCATCGGGCTCTACAATTTTGTATGCACCGTCAAGAAGTTGATTAAGAGCGTCACTAACAGGTTTTTCTGTTGTGATTACCTTATCTTCAAGGTTTTTGTCGGAAATCTCACGAGCAAGCTTTGCTGTAGCAGTTACGAGAGAGTAACGGCTGATATGTCCTGCGAGTACTTTGCTGAGATCTTGATTAAGCATAATTTATCTTCCTTTCGGGGTTTTAATTTCATTTACAATATTTTCCATACGGCTATATTTTAATTTCTCAGATTCCAGAATATGAGAAATCTTCTCTGCGCAAATTGAAACATCGTCATTAATAACAACATAATCGTATTCGCAGGCTCTTGAAAGCTCTTGCTTAGCAGTTTCAAAACGTTTTTGGAAGCTTTCCTCTGTTTCTGTTCCTCTGTCTCTTAAGCGCCTTTCAAGCTCTTCCATTGAGGGCGGTATAATAAACACTGAAAGAGCTTCAGGTATAGCCTTCCTTACATTTCCTGCTCCTTCAACCTCAATTTTCAAAAGAATGCAACCGCCTTTATCTATATGCTTTTCAACCTCTGATTTAGGCGTTCCGTAATAATTGTTATTATAAAGAGTATATTCGAGGAAATACCCCTCTTCTATTCTCTTTTCAAAAGTATTTTTATCAATAAAATAATAGTCTATGCCGTCTTTCTCGTTGTCGCGCATTTCTCTGGTTGTGGCAGACACAGTTTTATCAAAAACAATATCCATTTCTTTTAATTTTTCTAAAACCGTATCCTTGCCTGAACCTGACGGACCTGAAAGAACAACAAGCATACCTTTACCCTTCAAAGCCAAATTCCCGTCCTCCCTTTTGGTCATTGAACCTTGTGAGCAATTGCTCTGCTGACAAAAATGATAAAACTACATTATCACTGTCAGTAATTATAACACCTTTTGTTTTTCTACCATGAGTTGCATCAATAAGTTGTGCCCTTTCGCGGCACTCCTGAATCATACGTTTGGCAGGTGCAGAATCGGGACTTATTACTGCAACAACTCTATCTGCATTAATAAGGTTTCCGAAACCAATATTTACGAGTTTCATATTCTCACCTTATTCAATATTCTGTATTTGTTCTCTGATTTTTTCTACTTCTGCTTTAATATCGATAACTCTGCGAGCGATGTCAACATCCTGCGCTTTTGAACCTATTGTGTTAGCCTCACGGTTGATTTCCTGAACAAGAAAATCAAGCTTTCTGCCAACCGCTTCTTTGGAATCAAGCATTGAATGAAGCTGGTCGATATGACTTCTGAGCCTTACAGTTTCTTCCGCAACAGCAACCTTGTCCGCATAAATTGCTGCCTCTGTCAGAATTCGCGATTCTTCAACCTGGGTATCGCCTAAAACAGTTTTCATTCTCTCAAGAAGCTTCTCTGAATATACTTTAACCGTTTCAGGAGAACGCTCTTCAATATACGAAACATTTTCAATTATCATATCTGCTCTTGAAAGCACATCAGATTTAAGCTTTTCGCCTTCAATTTCACGCATTTTAATGAATTCTGCAAGAGCCTCTTTAACAGCAACCTCTACCTTTTGCCATAAATCCTCTTCATCCACAGGGGCTTTTGTTATTGAAAGAATATCAGAAAAACGAGCAAGAGAAAGTGCAGTTAAATCATTTTTTACCTGAAATTTCTCTGCAAGCTCTTCAATTGCTTTAACATAGCCCACTGCAAGAGGTTCATTAATGCTTACAACTACACTTTCATCTGCAGTTGTTTCAATCTGCAAAGAGCACTCCACCTTACCGCGAGAAATCTCTGTTGAAAGCAACGCCTTAACTTTTTCCTCAAGGAAGGAAAATGTTCTCGGCATTTTTGCATAAAAATCGAAATATCTGTTATTGACACTTCTTATTTCAACCGTAATATTGTAACCTTCGACAGAAATTTGTGATCTGCCGAAACCTGTCATACTTCTAATCATATTTACGCCTCAAAAAAATTATTTTTCATTATACTAAATACAGTATAGGTTGTCAATTTACTGACTTTGTAAACGATGCACTTCATCCTCAGTAAGCTCTCGCCATTTTCCGACTTTGAGCATACCCAGCTTTATTGAACCGATGGCATTACGTTTAAGTCTTATAACATCGAGGCTGACACCTTCGCACATTTTACGTATCTGTCTGTTTCTTCCCTCATAAATAGTTATCTCAAAAACGCTTCTTGCAGCAGATTTTTCAATAATTCTCACTTGTGCAGGTAATGTGTTTCTGCCATCGCCCTCAATATCTACTCCGTTTTCAAGCTTTTCTATCTGAGCATCATTAATATTGGAGCGAACAGTAACGCGATAAGTTTTCGGAATGTGCTTTCTCGGGTGCATAACTGAATTCGCAAACTCACCATCATTAGTTAGAAGCAAAAGTCCTTCGGAATCTCTGTCAAGTCTTCCTACCGGGTAAACCGTTGCCCCAACATCTTCAACAAGCTCTGCAACACATTTTCTGCCCAGCTCATCACTCATTGTTGTAACATAGCCTCTGGGCTTATTTAACATAATATAGTATTTCTGCTTAACGGCAACAACCTTTTTACCGCTAACAGTAACAGTATCTTTTTTAGGGTCGATTTTGTCGCCCACAACGGCAATTTTACCATTCACTTTAACTTTACCGGCATTAATAAGTTCTTCCGATTTTCTTCGGGAAGCAACAGAGCATTCCGATAAATATTTTTGTAATCTTACAAGAGCCATAATATTTCCTATCCGTTTTTTCTTTTTATAAAATCCTTTATTTTGTCAACAAATGTTAACTTTTTCTCTTTTTTAGTAAAATTCATCTCTGCATTTTCGGTGCTGATTAATTCACTTTCACAAAGAAGGGTATTTTGCGAAGAATACAACTTCACCAAACCCACAACATCTCCTTTTTTTACATCAGCATAAAGAAATTTTTCGCAAAACACAATGGTTTTTGTATTAACTTCTTCAGTAACAGATGTATAGGCTAAATCTGAGGAAAGCTCAACACCAATTGTTTTATTATCAGAACCTACAACATTAATTTTAATTTTTTTAAAATCAAATTCTTCTGTATATACTTTTACTTTTTCAAAGCCGTAATCCAGAAGCTTTTTATGGTCATTCCAATCATCAGGAGCAGAAAGTGTAACTGCAACAAGAATTACACCATCTCTTTCTGCGGCGCTTACAAGACAGCGACCTGAGGCTTTTGTGAAGCCGGTTTTAATACCAAAAGCACCATCAAACGAGCTTAAAAGTTTATTATGATTAGTAAAGGTGCGCTGATATTCAGGATTACCATAAGCAACGCGGGCAGAGCTTTTTGAGCAAATGCTTTTAAAGCTTTCGTTCTTTATTGCATAGCTTCCCAAAAGCGCCATATCATAGGCAGTTGAAAAATGACCCTCTTCGGTAAGTCCTGACGGGTTTTTAAAGCAGGTATTATTCATACCAATTTCTCTTGCTTTATTATTCATTAATAAAACAAACTTCTCTTTTGAACCGCAGACTGCTTTTGCCGTAACATTTGCCGCATCATTTCCGCTTTCAAGAAGCATACCTGCAACAAGTGTTTCAAGGCATATTTTATCACCGTCTATTAGTCCGATAGAGGTACCCTCAATACGAACATCATCGCCTTTTACCGTTACACTTTTCTTTAAATTCCCGTATTCCAGCGCAAGTATGGATGTCATTATTTTTGTGGTGCTTGCCATTCCCCGCTTTTCATAGGCATTTTTTTCATAAATGACCTCATTAGTCCGGGCATTTATTAAAATTGCAGATTTAGCAGAAAGCGAAAGAGCCTGTGCATTTACTTTTAAACACAAGCAATTAAATATGAATAAAAAAACAATCGAAAATGCTGTTATTCTTTTTAGCAAAAGTAACCACCCGCTTTCAAATAATCATATGCAGGTGGTTATAAATTTTTTACAGTTTATTCCGCAACTGCTTCAACTGCGTCATCTTTTTTCTTGTTTGCAAGTTTTGTTACTTTGTCAAACATTTCGGGAACAAGGCTTACTGCTCTTTCTACAGCATTGTCATTTGATACAATATGTTTAATTGTAACATCTCCGTCTTTTACAACAAGAAAAGCAACGGGATTAATTGTTATACCTGCACCGCCTGCACCACCAAAAAGCTCAACATTGTTCTTTGAGGGAAAATCTGAACCGCCTGATGCAAAACCATATGTAACCTTTGATACGGGAATTATTGTAAGACCATCAGGGAGATTAATCGGCTCGCCGATAATTGTGCTTACATCTACTAAATCTCTTACTTTTTCAATTGTTGTCTGGAGAATTCCGTTTGCTGATTTTTCCATAATGGAAACACCGTCCTTATCTATTTTAGTTTATTTATTAATATTTTCATCCGCCTCTGTTGCAGTTGCCGTTTTTGCGGTTATTTGTGCAGCCGTTTGCGGAATTTTTTTACTTTTATCGCTTTTCTTTTTAGAGAAAAGAATTTTAAACAGAATTTTGAATGCAAGCTGGATTGCCAATACTACTGCGCCATTAGTGATTTTAATTGGTCGTACATGCAATCTTACAAAAGCAGTTGCAGAAGATTTTGGAGCGAGGAAGTCAGGACTTATATTAAAGTCGTACTTTTTCACCTTGCACGTTGAAACGAGTTTTCCTAATACAGGATAGAGCCATGCACAAAGCTTTCCGTGCTTTATTGCGGTATCTGCCGCATCCGAGCCTGCGGTTATCATTGTAATATAAAGCTCATCTATTGTAAAGGTTTTATAAAGCTTTCCAAAAAAGCCGCCAAGAGAATTCCCCAGATCACGAAGCATTTTTTCAAGGCCCTCGTAGCCATGATCAAGATAAAGCTGTTTTAATAATCCGTTGCCCTGCTTTTTTGGTTTATTCTTCACAGGCTCTTTTACTGCACCTGCATTGGCAGTTTCAGAAGTCACGTTTTCTTCGGCTGCTGTATTCTCAGTTTTTTTATCTTTTTTATTTTTCTTCTCTTTCTTTGGCTTCTTCTCTTTTTTCTCCTTTGATGTGTCTAAAACAGGTATATCAATAAACAAATACTTGATTCTTACAACTGTTTTTTCACCGTAATCTACAATCACGGTCAGTTTCAAAGAAAAAAGAATAACAAAGAAAAGTATTATTCCCGATAATGTATATAAAACAGGCATCACATCGCCCCTTTTTCTTTATTATTAATTAATTATCCGATGGATTTTCTTGCTCTGCTTCTTCCTGTGGTTCTCCATCACCATCAAAGAGCGACAACTGCCCGTTATCAACATCCGACATCAAAACCTCTCTATCTGCTGAGGGTAATTCCGGAAGCTCATCAAGAGAGCTCAATGAAAAGCATCTCAAAAAGTTTGCAGTTGTGCCGTAAAGAACAGGTCTGCCCGGTACATCAAGCCGCCCCTTTTCTTCAATAAGTTCTTTTTGGCAAAGAGTGTTAACAACACCCGAGCAATCAACACCACGAATTTGTTCTATGTATGGCTTTGTTATGGGTTGATTATATGCAATAATTGCAAGAACCTCGAAAGCAGCCTGAGAAAGAGGTGCATTTCTTTTAAGGTCAAGAACAGTTCTTATTTCATCAACGAATTCTTTTTTACTGCAAAGCTGATATTTTGTATCAAGCTGCAAAAGACATATCCCGCTATCTTCAGAATCAAGCTTTTTACCTAATTCATCAAGAATCAGAAGCATTGTTTCATCATCAAAGCCTAAAACATTGGCAAGCTTTGTATATTCAATTGGTTCTGCCGCAGCAAAAAGCACTGCCTGCGTTGCGGCAATTTGTTTATTCTCTATCAAGAGTTTTCCATTCCTTCCAAAATCTCAATTTGAGCATCATCTCCGTCTCCGGAAATGTAGATTGTTTTATTTTTAGCAAGTTCTAATATTGCCAAGAAAGCTGCAACCAGATCAGAGCGTGATTTTGCTTCCTTATATATATCAAAAAGCTTACGTTTTTTTCGTTTTTTAAGAGAAGACACAATTGAGTCAATCTTAGAACCAACCGATACTATTTTCTTAGTAACAATTGTTTTAAATGAATCAATTGGTGGGGGTAAGCGTCTTAATTTCTTACCTGCTGCAAGAGAATAGGCGCTTAAAAGCTCAGATGGCTCATGTAATCTTTTATAGGTATTATCGGGAGAAACGCTCTCCTGAAAACCTCGGGCTGTATAATTAAAGCCATCTGTCATCTGAGAAAGCTTACCCGCAAGAATTTTACAATCACGATATTCAAGAAGTTCATCACGAAGCTCGTTTTTAAGGTCTTCTGCCTCATCATACACAGGCAAAAGAGAAACTGTTTTTATATAAACAAGTCTGGCTGCCATTTCAAGGAACTCGCTTGCCACCTCCATATTCTCCTCCTGCATTTCGCGGACATAAGAGGTATATTGCTCAACCAGCTCCAATATCGGAATATCGTAAATATCAAGTTTATGCTTTGTTATAAGGTGCAAAAGCAAGTCCATAGGACCTTCAAACACCTCAAGCTTGTAATTTAATTTTTCCATAATTCATCCTGTCAAATAAAAGGAATTTCTGTAATTCTTTGAAAGAGTGATATAACCACTCCCGAAAGAATACTGAGAGGTGTTGAAAGCACACCTGTGAAAAGTAACACAAACAAACCGATCATAATATATCTTTCGTATTGCATTATTTTATAATAATATTTTGTCGGCAACAATGCAGTTGCTAATCTTGAACCGTCAAGCGGCGGTATGGGTAAAAGATTAAACACCGCAAGATTAACATTGATTACTGCCGCATAGAAGAAAAACAACGCCATATAAGATAAAACTACATTATCATTATTCGCACCAAGGTAATACAAGGCGTTGTAAAGAAAAATTGCCACAAAACCCTGCAAAAGGTTGCAAACAGGACCTGCCAATGCTACAAGAGCCATATCTCTTTTTGGGCTTTTGAATTTTCTCATTCTGACCTCTACAGGCTTTGCATAACCAAACCCGAAAAGGAAAATCATCAATGCACCGCGCTTATCTATATGAGCCATGGGATTTATAGTAAGCCTTCCTCTTAAACGGGGCGTATCGTCACCCAGCTTAACAGCTATGAGAGCGTGTGCAAATTCGTGCAAGGGTGTTGCACAAAATACTACGATGGCGATTGAACTGATGTAAATAATGAAATCCATTACATCAAGCTCGCCTCTGAAAATATCACTTATATAACTGAGCATAACATTCTCCCTTATCTTTTTACGGCAACAACTCTGTCGAGCCCGCTTGCATCTTTAATAATTCTTGCCTTTTCCGCCTTGTTTATAAACATAGATAAAACATCTTTACCCTGCTCTTCACCTATTTCCATAGCAATATAGCCACCCTTATTTATGTAGGTAAACCAATTGTCTGATAAAGCGCGATAGAAAACGAGCCCGTCATCACCGCCATCAAGAGCCATAAATGGTTCAAATGCTATTTCATGCTGAAGACTTTTAATTTCTTCTGTTTTTATATAAGGCGGATTAGAAAGAATAATATCAGGGCGAGGAAGTCCTAAAAATCCTACAGAATCAAGAATATCTGCTTTTACAATCTGCACATTATCTGTACCTAAAAGCTCTTTATTCATTGTGGTGTATTCAATTGCCTTGTCTGACAGGTCAATACAGAAAACCTTAACTGCAGGGAAAAGCTTTGCAACAGTAAGACCTATGCAGCCGCTTCCGCAACACAAATCATAAACAACCTGAAACTCATTTTTCTGTATCTTTTCTGCGGCAAATTCAACTAAAAGCTCTGTTTCGGGACGAGGAATAAGAACACCTTCGCCTACCTTAAAGCTGAACCGATGAAAATCCCACATACCGATAATATATTGCAACGGCTCGTGCTCGCAACGTCTTTTAACACAATCCTCGAAAAAGATTAATTTCCCTTCCTCTATGGGATTACCTGAATTTAAAAGAAGCTGAGTTTTGTTCATCCCAAAGCAAAAGGACACCAACTGTTGAGCATCAAACTCAGGACTGTCGCACCCTGCTTCAGTAAGCTTTTTTATTGCATCGCGATAGACTGAATAGAGATTTTTCAAGCCTCTTCATCCTCCGCTTTATTTTCATCTGTATCAAAAAGAACTGCTTTAATAGACTCAATACCAACCTCGATAATATCGTCAGTGGGCTCAACTGTTGTAAGTCTTTGCATCCAGAGACCAGGAGCAGAAAGAATTTTAACAAGTAAATTATCGTGCTTTCCTGCATAGCGTATAAACTCATAACCAATGCCTACAGTCAAAGGCACTATCAGGAGCTTTATTGCCATCCATACCGCTCTGATTTCATCAATACCGGGGAAAATAACAACAAGAGCAGATGAAAGCAAAATGCTGATTATTAATATTACAAAAATGAAGCTTGTTCCGCAACGGGGATGAAAACGCTTTTGCTTTCTTACATTTTCAACTGTAAGCTCAAGGCCCTGTTCATAGCAAAAAATAGACTTATGCTCTGCGCCATGATACATAAAAACTCTTTTGATATCCGGTATTTTTGAAACAATCCAGATGTAAGCAACAAATATAATCATTCTCATAACACCCTCAAAGAGAGGATGAAGATTAGCTAAAGCATCCTTAAAAAGATACTTATCAACTGTGTCAACAAGGAATGTTGGAAGATAGAAAAACAGTACAAAAGCAAGTCCACAGCCGAGAACCATTGAGATACCTGTAATTACTGCCATCATTTTTGGACCAAAGTGGTCTGAAATCCACTTATCCAATTTTGACATATTCTCAGGATCTGTATCGTCATCAAGACCGGCTTTTTCTGCAGATTTTTCCATACATTTCATACCAAACATAAGGCTTTCAACCATATTGAAAATACCTCTGATTAAAGGAAGTCCTGCAGGTTTGAACCTGTCTTTTATATGCTTCACTTCAAGCTTTTCAGTATCTATTGTTCCGTCAGGAAGTCTTACTGACATTGCTGCGCCTTTAGGCCCCTGCATCATAATTCCTTCAATAAGAGCCTGACCTCCAACAGAAACTTTAGGACAACAACTCTCTTTTTTACTCATCACTTTCTACCTTCATTTCTTCAATAATCGGTACAGTCGGTTCAACTGCCACCTTTTCCACATCAAAAACAATCGTTACCATTGTGCCAACTCCAAGCTCGCTGTTAATTTCAAAAACACCATTATGGAGCTTTACTATTTCATCAACAACCGCAAGACCGATTCCAGAACCTCGCACCTGAATATTTGCTTTGTAAAATTTCTTCTTGATATTTGGTAAATCCTCTTCTGCAATTCCGCAACCATTATCTGCAAAATTAATTGTCAATTTACCATCGTCAACTGTTGCTTCAACATTTACACGTCCGCCCTGTTCGGAATATTTAAAGGCGTTGTCAAGTATATTAACAAAAACCTGCTTGATTCTGTTAGGGTCAGCCATCATAGGTGCCGGTATTTCCGGAACATTATAGGTCAAATCAATTCCGTCACGCTTAGAGCGCTCTTTAAAAACGAAAATTGCTTCGTCAAGCTCTGCCAGAACATCAATTTTTTCAAGTCTTAATGTCATACTTCCGCTTTGAATACGTGAAAAATCCAACAACTCTTCAACAAGTCTGGAAAGTCTTTCGGATTCGTTTATAATAACCTCTGTTCCTCTTCGGGAAATCTCTCTGTCCTCTCCGTCAAGCTCTTTAAGCATTTCACCCCAACCTTTAATTGCGGTAAGAGGTGTTCTTAATTCGTGAGAAACAGTTGATATAAAGTCATTTTTCAATTTATCTGTTGCGGCAACCTCCGCAATCATTCCGTTAATAGAATCTGCAAGCTCGGTAATTTCGTCATCCTCGCGACCGTCCGACTCTATTCTTACATCAAATTCACCCTCAGAGAACTTTCTTGCAACATCATTGATTTTCTGAACAGGTGTAACAATGGTCTGAACGAAGAACATACCCGACAATGCAACAAAAAACAACGCAATAAGATAAACAATAAAAATTATAACAACAAAGCCTATAATTTGTTTGTCAATTGCTCCTAAGGATGTAATAAAGCGGACCGCACCTGTAAAATCATCTTCAACCTGAGGCAAAATCATTGCTACCGACATAATATGCTCGCCGTTACTGTTAAAGCCTGACCATTTGCTGATACCGCTTGATGCTTCCAAGGCTTCTTTTACATCATCCATATCATCAATAGTTTCACTGACTCCGAAGCCTGATGAAGAAAAGGAAACTGTGCCCTTGCGATTAACAACCTGAACTTCCATTCTGCCTTTGTTTGAAAAGCTATCAACAAATTCCTTGGCTTTTTGATTGAAAATTTCATCGCTGCCACCCACATAGGGAGAAAAGAAGGTTGTTACGCTTTCGTTTGCATAACCTGACAGGTAATTAGTTACATAGTTTCTGTAATAGCTTACAACAAAAACAGCGCATACCGAAACAAGCACAAATAACACGAGAGCGGTAACGAGCAAGGTATTGGTTGCCCATCTTTTTGTAATTCCTTTAAACTTCACCACTCTCACCTCTTTTGATTTAATCTGATTTAATAAATTAAAGCCACTTATAACCCATACCCCAGACAGTAACAAGATGCTTGGGTATTGAAGGCTCGTCCTCTACCTTCATTCTTAATCTTCTTATATTAACGTCAACAACTTTTTCATCACCAAAATAGGACTCGCCCCAGACCTGTTTTAAAATATCGTTTCTGCTAAGGGCTTTTCCTGCATTTGTGAAGAAAAATTCAATAATCTGAAACTCTACCTGAGTAAGCTCAATAAGCTCACTATTTTTATAAAGGGTTCTGTTGCGAAGGTTAAGCTCAAAGGGCTCCAAGGTTATTTTATCTGCTTTTGCGGGTTGCACTCTGGTTTGATTATTCATTGCTACCCTACGATAAACACTATCAACTCTCGCCATAAGCTCAGATGGTGAGAAGGGTTTTGTTATGTAATCATCTGCACCCATAAGAAGACCGGAAACCTTGTCCATCTCCTGTGTTTTTGCTGTCAGCATTATTATACCAACAGTTCCGCTGATAACTCTGAGCCTTTTACAAACCTCAAGACCATCTACATTAGGCATCATAATATCAAGCAAAACCACGTCAAATTCGCCGTTTTTCTCGCTATATAAATCTAATGCTTGCTGTCCGTCACAGGCTTCTGTTACCTCATAACCTGCTCTGCGCAATGTTATTCCTATTATTTCTCTGATAGCAGATTCATCTTCAGCAATAAGTACTCTTTTCATAATTCTTCTCGCTTTCAGTTGATTAAAATAAATGAAGATTTTACACCTTCATCAGTAATTCCGAAATTCTCTCCGTAAGGAGTTATCTGATAACAAAATGTTCCGTGTTCTGTTTTAATAAGCTGCTTAGCTTTTATTTGTGTATCAGCATCGTCTGCAACAAACGAAATTGATAAAAGCTCATCCTTAATCAAGCTTTCCGCATTATCCCACAAACAGAACTTAAGCTCTTGTCCTAAAGTATCGTAATAAACAGTAACCTCGTTTATTCTGGTAATTCTGTAAAGATACAGCTCCAAAGGATTAAATACGGTAAATGTATTACCTTCACTTTTATCACCAAATGAGTTTTGCCATTTTAACAATGTAAAGGTGTACGAAGCACCTGAATTTTTAATTGTTAAAAGCTTTTCATCACCATAAAGCTTGGTATTTGACGGAATTTCCAAAAGCCCGTCACCATCAATATCGCGACAATGAATTTTTGAATTTCTTAAATTTTTTGTAGAGGGACTTTTGGTTTCTCTGACAATTGAAGATT
>JAZUOL010000127.1:0-4025 GCA_045604605.1 Acutalibacteraceae bacterium
TTATCCTGCAGGCGGTTGCAAAAGACTTGGTATTCCGCCCGTCCTTTTCACAGATGGTCCTCGTGGTATTGTTATGGGTAAATGCACTTGTTTTCCCGTTTCAATGCTTCGTGGCGCAACCTTTGATGATGAATTGGAATATGAAATCGGTCAGGTTATGGCTAAAGAAGCAAGTGCATTCGGAGCAAATCTTTATGCAGGTGTTTGCATAAATCTTCATCGAAATCCCAGATGGGGCAGAGCCCAGGAAACCTATGGTGAAGACCCGTTCTTGCTCGGTAAAATGGGTGTTGCTCTCACTAAAGCAATGCAGGAAAACGGCATTATTGCCTGTCCTAAGCACTATGCCCTTAACAGTATTGAAGATTTGCGCTTCAGCGTTGATGCGAAGGCGGATGAAAGAACTCTCCACGAGGTCTATTTGCCACATTTCAAAAAATGCATCGATGCAGGGGCTATGTCCATAATGGGTGCATATAACAAGGTTAACGGCACTTATGCTTGCGAAAATAAGGAGCTTTTAACTGATATTCTTCGTGATAAATGGGGCTTTGAGGGCTTTGCACTTTCTGACTTCGTTTATGGTATTTATGATGCCGCAAGAAGCGTTAAAGCTGGTATGGATGTGGAAATGCCATATACATTCAGATATGCTTTTTTGAAAAGTAAACTGAAAAAAGGTGAACTTACCGAGGCTGATATTGATTTATCAGTAATAAGAGTTCTTAAAGCTCTTATTAAAACTCTTCCTGAATATAAAGCGCAACCTAAATCCGTTATTCTCGCAAAAGAGCATACCGAATTATCGCGTAAGGTTGCAGGCAAGGGTACAGTTCTTCTTAAAAATGAAAATAAAACTCTGCCCGTTGCCAATGGCAAGAAAATTGCTGTTGTGGGCAGATACGCAGATAAAATAAACGTTGGCGACCATGGTAGCAGTAGAGTTTACAGTCCTTATACTGTTACAGCGTTTGAGGGTCTCAAAAACCGATTTGGTGCAGAAAATGTTGTGGTTTATAATGGTTGCGATATTGCTAAAGCTACTCAAACCGTTATAAATTGTGAATACATAATTGCTTGTGTTGGTAGTGACTATAAGCAAGAGGGAGAGTTCCTTGTAAATAGAGGTAACATTAAGCAAAAGCCTATTGGCAAGGGTGGCGACAGAGTGGATTTGAGAGTGCCCGAAGAGGACGTTGCTCTCATTAAAGCCTTGTCAGAAACAGGCAAAAAGCTTGTGGTTAATGTAATGGGCGGTAGTGCCTATGTTATCAAGGAATGGTCTGATTCAGCAGATGCGATTCTCTTCTCGTTTTATAGCGGTCTTGAGGGCGGTAACGCACTTGCAGATGTTTTATGCGGTGATGTTAATCCCGGTGGTAAATTGCCATTTACAATTGCTTTTAATGACACGGATTACCCGTCATTTTTACGCATTGAAGACAGCACAAGAGAAATTGACTATGGCTATTACCATGGCTACACATTATTTGATAAGAAAGGTATTGAGCCTCAATTTCCATTCGGTTACGGACTTTCATATACTTATTTTGAACTTCAAAATATGAAGGTGTTGCAAACTGAAAATGCAGTTGAGGTTTCAGCAGATATTAAAAATATCGGATCTGTTGATGGCGACGAGGTTCTGCAGATTTATGCTTCAAGCGAAAATGCAGAACAGGACAGACCCGTTAAGCTACTTAAAGGCTTTAAACGAGTCAGCGTTAAAGCAGGAGAGAGAGTAAGTGCAAAGGTTGAAATAGACCTTGAAGATATAAAGTTCTACAACCCTGAAACAAGCGAATGGAAACTCGACAAGAGCTACACAATTCTCGCAGGAACAAACAGCAGAAATGCAAAAGCTGTTGGCAGAGTTGAGTTTTGATAAGATGACTATCTTCCTTATTTCAAAGAAATAGCGCTTGATAAAATACTCATAACCTGTATTGACGACAATATAGGCAGCGAGAAAGCAATACTTAATAACGGCGGTGTATATGAATCTACCGTAAATGAGCCGGATAGAAAAAGAAATTTGAAGAGATTCTGGATTCAATTGTAGAATTGAAAAAGTAACGCTGATTTTGAGGTGGTATGATTATGAAGAAATCTGTGAAAATTATAATTTCCGTTATCTGTGTAGTATTGGTGATTACCATACTTGTACTTTCATTAGTTTATAAAACAGATATCTGGGGCAACGGATTTGATAATGTGAATAGAAACTCTTATGGTAAGGTTAATCCTGACACATGGACTGCAGTTGATGGTTTAGGCAGAACTCTTCCAACTTTCGAAGAGGTAGGAGAAAAGAGACAAGAAAAATTTGTTGGTATGTTCTATTGGACATGGCACTACCACCATGCACAAAATCGTCCTGCAAGGAATGCAACAGAATTATTGCTTTTAAATCCTGAGGCAGTCAGAGATTTTGACCATCCTGTATGGACTGATGGTGGCGATGGAGTTCCGTATTATTGGAACGAGCCTCTTTTTGGCTATTATACTAATTTGGATGAATATGTTGTAAGAAAACACGCAGAGCTGATTGCAGATGCGGGTGTGGATGTTATAATATTCGACTGCACAAACGGCACTCAGATATGGGAAGAGGGTTATGAGATTCTTTTCAAAATATTCAGCGAAGCAATTGATGAGGGTGTAAATGTTCCTCAAATTGCGTTTATGTTGAATTTTAACGCAGACCAGGATCCAAATACCTCTCTTCATAACCTTTATAATAACATTTATTCAAAAGGAAGATATGAGGATTTATGGTTCTTATGGGACGGAAAACCCTTGATTATGGCAGACCCCGATGCTCTTGACGAGAAGAAGGAAGATGAAAAAGAAATTCTTGATTTCTTCACCTTCCGGAGAAACGAACCGGCTTATTTTGCGGATGATACATATATCAGTGAAAAGAATTGGGGTTGGTGTAGTGACTACCCACAGACAAAATATGGTAAGACCTTGACAGGTGATGTTGAGCAGATGTGCGTTTCTGTTGCACAGAATGCCGCAGACGGTCAGTTGGTTGCAATGAATAGTGGAGATAATGTTCAGGGCAGAAGCTTCACAAAAGACGGCTATTCATACTCTTACAAAAAAGGTGATGAAATAATTACAGTTGATTCTTCAACTGAGAATTCATTGCTTTATGGCCTCAACTTCCAACAACAGTGGGACTATGCTATTGAATGTGACCCTGAGTTTATATTTGTAACCGGTTGGAATGAGTGGTTGGCAGGCAGATGGAGTGAATGGCAGGGGACGGAAAATGCTTTTCCTGACCAATTCAGCGATGAATACAGCAGAGATATTGAACCTGCAAACGGTATCCTCAAGGACCACTATTATTATCAGTTGGTTGCTAACATCAGAAAATTCAAGGGCATGGATACAAGTACTGTGAAAACAACCGGAGGAACAACTATTGATATTTTCGGTAGCGATTCCCAGTGGGATAGTGTTGCAAATGAATATAACCACTATGTGAACAGTACCAGAAAGCGCAATGCAGATAGCTGGGAAGGCACTCATTACGAAAGCAACACCATGCGTAATGATTTTAAAAATGTTAAGGTTGCTTATGATGAAACCAATATTTATTTCCGCATTGAAACTGTTGAAGATATAACTTCTTACAAAGATAATGCCTGGATGCGATTGTTTATTGATACAGACGGTAGTGGTAAAACGCCTTCATGGGAAGGGTTTGAGTATGTTATAAACAGAGAGAATGCAACCGAGAATGAAGTGATTGTTGAAAAATCAACAGGTGACTGGAATTTTGAGAAAACAGGCACAGCAAAATACAAAACTGAGAAGAATGTCATGTGTTTAGAAATTCCCCGCTCTGCATTAGGGCTCAAAACAGAAAAAGAAGTTAATTTCAACTTTAAATTGTCCGATAATATGCAGGTTGACGGTGATATTCTCGATTTTTATAAAAATGGTGATGTTGCACCCGGCGGAAGATTTATGTTTGTGTTTTGAGTCATAGAGTATGAAATTCTGAAAAG
>JAZUOL010000128.1:0-25903 GCA_045604605.1 Acutalibacteraceae bacterium
AGCATTTGTACGAACCTTAAGAGTTCTGAATTCATCAGCCCAAGCCATGATTCTGCCGAATTCACCTGCGATTTCAGCGTCAACTGTGGGGATGATGCCATCGTAGATGTTACCTGTTGAACCATCGATTGAGATATAGTCGCCTTCAACGTATGTTTTGCCAGCGAGTTCAAATTTCTTGTTTTCTTCGTCCATTTTGATTTCGCCGCAACCGGATACGCAGCAAGTACCCATACCACGAGCAACAACAGCTGCGTGAGATGTCATACCGCCACGAACAGTGAGGATACCCTGAGAAGCTTTCATACCGGTGATATCTTCGGGAGATGTTTCAAGACGAACAAGAACAACCTTTTCGCCACGAGCATTCCAAGCTTCTGCGTCTTCAGCAGTGAATACTACTTTACCGCAAGCAGCACCGGGAGATGCGCCAAGACCTTTACCTGCAGGAGTTGCAGCTTTAAGAGCTTTAGCATCAAACTGAGGATGGAGAAGAGTATCAAGGTTTCTGGGGTCGATCATTGCAACAGCTTTCTTTTCGTCGATCATGCCTTCGTCAACGAGGTCACAAGCGATTTTAAGAGCAGCCTTTGCAGTTCTCTTACCGTTTCTTGTCTGGAGCATATAGAGCTTGCCTGCTTCAACAGTGAACTCCATATCCTGCATATCTCTGTAGTGATCTTCGAGGATTGCGCAAACCTTTGTGAATTCTGCGAATGCCTCGGGGAATTTTTCTGCCATTTCAGCGATGGGCATGGGAGTACGAACACCGGCAACAACGTCTTCACCCTGAGCGTTTACAAGGAATTCACCCATAAGGCCTTTGTCACCTGTAGCGGGGTCACGAGTGAAAGCAACACCAGTACCGCAATCGTCACCCATGTTACCGAATGCCATAGCCTGAACGTTAACAGCAGTACCCCATGAATAAGGGATATCGTTGTCACGACGGTAAACGTTTGCACGGGGGTTGTCCCATGAACGGAAAACAGCCTCAACAGCGCCCATAAGCTGTTCTTTGGGATCTGAGGGGAAGTCTTTACCGATTTTTGATTTGTATTCAGCTTTGAACTGACCTGCAAGTTCCTTGAGGTCTTCAGCAGTAAGCTCAATATCCTGAGTTACGCCTTTAGCTTCTTTCATTTCGTCGATAAGCTGCTCGAAGTATTTCTTACCAACTTCCATAACAACGTCGGAGTACATCTGGATGAATCTTCTGTAGCAGTCCCAAGCCCAACGAGCGTTGCCTGACTTTGCAGCCATAACTTCAACAACTTCTTCGTTAAGACCAAGGTTAAGGATTGTATCCATCATACCGGGCATGGATGCACGAGCACCGGAACGAACAGAAACGAGAAGGGGATTTTCTTTGTCGCCAAATTTCTTGCCAACAACGCCTTCCATTTTGTCGATGTATTCCATAATCTGTGCCTGGATATCATCATTGATTTTTCTGCCGTCCTCATAGTACTGAGTACAAGCTTCAGTTGTGATTGTGAAACCCTGAGGAACAGGAAGACCGATGTTAGTCATTTCTGCAAGGTTTGCACCTTTACCACCGAGAAGCTCACGCATTGAAGCGTCGCCCTCTGAGAACAAATAAACGAATTTCTTGCTCATAATTTACCTCCAATAAATTTTTTGCGCATTTTGGCGCAATTAGAGTTATTACACCATCGCTCATTGTAACACATAATTTCAAAGATTTCCATAGTTTAAAGGTAAAATTCCCACAATATAACAAAAAAATTTTTGGTAAAGATAGACAAGTAAGGAAAAAGGCACCGCCTGAGCGATGCCTTTTAAGGGATTCGATATTAATATTTGTCTTTAATCTTCAACCCTGTTGTATTGTAATAGCTGTAAGTAGTACCCTTGAAGGCTTTTACCGTATAGGTATATGTTGTACCTTTCTTTGCTGTTTTGTCCAGGTAATATGTGTTACCTTCAACAGTTGCAATTCTCTTCCAGCTACCTGTTCCTGTTTTTCTGTAAACATAGTAACCCTCTGCGCCTGCAACCTTACCCCATGTAAATTTGATTCCGTTTGTTGTTGAGGTTACTGCTTTCACTGCCGGAGTTGCAAGATAACGGAGCTTGATGCCCTCTGAAAAATGGCCGGAACTAACCTTACCTGCGTAAGCTTTAACTGTATATGTATAAACCTTACCGCTTGATACTTTTGCATCTTTATAGCTAACAACCGAACCACCTTTAACGGTAGCTATTCTGGTCCAAGCTTTTTCGCCTGATGCTTTTCGATATACATAATATCCTTCAGCACCGCTTACCTTGCCCCAGGTTATTTTCAATCCGCCTGAAACATTCTGAATTTTAGAAAGCTTTGGTGCGGCTATACATTTTGTACTCAAGCCCTTTGTATTATAGCTACCCAATCCTGCTTCGTTTTTAGCCCTTACTGTGTAGTAATATGTCGTACCTGATTTTGCGGTTTTGTCTGTAAATTCTGTTTTCTTTGTGGAATCGAGATATTTCCAGCCACTACTGCTTGTTTTACGATAGACGCGGTAAGAATCCGCACCTTTAACTGTATTCCAAGTAATTTTAACACCGCTTGTTGTATTAGATACCTTTGCAATTTCAGGTGCTGAGCAAGTACGCTGTTTGATTGTAGCAACAGCAAGCCACCTGTCACAAACTGTGCATTCCTTATGCTTTGATCCTGATTTATAAACTGTTGCGGCTTTATCTGTAACCCACTTTGTTGATGTGTGAGGACATGCCTTTTTGAATTTAAAACCATTCTCTTTTGCATAATCCTCGGCAACACTGCCGGGAGTACCATAAACAACAAAATTCGGATTTGCTACTATGCCATAATATTCAAAATCGTATTCTTCATCATACATCAGTTTAGCACAATAACCAAATGCTCTTGCTCCGATAAAAGTTACACTTTTGGGAATTTCAACACTTGTAAAATCTTCACTGCAATTGTAAAAAGCATAGTCACCAATATACTCGATAGAGCTTGGAAGAATTACATCTGTTATTTCAATTTGATTTTCAAAGGCGCAGTCTGCTATGCTTTTTGTACCGGATTTTACGCTGACTCTATAGTTTTCAGGAGCCATATTGCCGGTTTTGGCATTCTTGTAACCATACAAAACATGTTCAAGATATACATCGCCTGTTTTTTGAGAATCGAACCAACCTGTTGCATCCAATGCATTCGGTCCGATGCTTACAAGTGTATCCGGAATATCTATTTTATCAAGTGCTGAACAACCGGCAAAACCACAATAAGAAATTGTAGTTACAGTTTTAGGCACTGTAACCTTTGTAAGCTTTTCACAACCTGTAAAAGCAAACCAACCAATTTCTGTTACAGGAAGATTGTTGTATGTAGAAGGAATTGTAAGACTTCCCTTAGCATCCGGTGAACAATTAGTTACAGAATATTCTTTTTCGTACAATGTGAACTCCAGATCATCCACGCTTGCCGCAGATGACATTACAGGAACTGTTGTCATAATCCCCATAACCAAAAGCAAGGACAAGCATAAGCTTAAAAATCTTTTCATATCGTTATCTCCTTTGTATAAAAACATTATGATTCTCTCTGTTTCTGTTATGGTAGTGCAACAAAAAGCTGAACTACCACGAAATTAGTATTTATCTGTAATTGTAAGACCTTTTGTGTTGTAGTAGCTATATGCACTATCATTAAAGGCTTTTACCGTATAGGTATATGTTGTACCCTTCTTTGCTGTTTTGTCGAGATAATATGTGTTACCCTCAACAGTTGCAATTCTCTGCCAGCCGCCGGTAGTTTTTCTATAAACATAGTAACCCTCTGCGCCTGCAACCTTACCCCATGTAAATTTGATTCCGCTTGTTCCGGAAGCAACTGATTTCAAAGCGGGTGTTGCAAGATAACGGAGCTTGATACCATCAGAATCATGCGCAGATTTAACACTTCCGTCATAAGCTTTGACTGTATAAACATAAACCTTTCCGCCTGATACTTTTGTATCCTTATATGTTACAGTAGAACCATTCTTGATGGTGGCAATTCTTGACCAGGAGTCAGCACCGTAAACCTTACGATAAACATAATAGCCGTCTGCACCGCTAACCTTGCTCCAGGTGATATTCAAACCTCCTGCAACATTCTGTATCTTTGAAAGCTTGGGTGCTGCTACATATTTCACGCTTTCACCGGATTTATCGTAGCCGCCTAAGCCCGCTTCATTTTTAGCTCTTACTGTATAGTAATATGTGTTACCTGATTTTGCAGTTTTATCTGTGAATGTTGTTCCGTTTACAGTGTCAAGGTATTTCCAATCGCTACTTTTAACCTTGCGATAAACCCTGTAAGAGTCTCCGCCTTTAACCTTACCCCATGTGACTTTTACACCGTTTGCAGTAGCTGTTACTGCTTTCAATGCAGGTTTACTGCATTCGAGCTGATCTATTTCTGCAATTTTAAGCCATCTTTTACAGGTTGTGCAAATTTTATGCTTAGAACCAGCCTGATAAACTGTTGCCTCCTCATCAACAATCCATTTTGTTGATTTGTGAGCGCAAGCCTTCTTAAAGGTTATTCCGTTTTCATCTGCATATTTTTCAGCCGTACTGCCCGGTACACCATATATTACAAAATCAGGGTCAACTACAAACTCTTGTGATGAATAGCCCCATTCTTCGTAATAAACATTTTTAAAGATATAACCAAATGCACAATCTTCAATCGTCTTAACACTCTCAGGAATTTCAACGCTCTTGAGATTCTTACAGTTATTGAATGCATATTCTCCGATATACTTCATACCATCGGGAATTATTACATCTATAAGATTTTTCTGGTTTTCAAATGCTATTGTTGCTACACTTGTTGTGCCGGTTTTTATTCCAAGACGGAAATCCTTTGGAACTGTTTCGGTGTTTTTGCTGTTTTTGTAGCCGTATAATACGTGGTCGAGATATATAACGCCTCTCTTCTGAGAGTTAAGCCAACCTGTTTCATAAACAGACCATTTATCCACCTTGAGAACGGATGAAGGAATATCAATTTCATTAAGAGATGTGCAATTTGCAAATTCCTTATAAGCAAGCTGTGTTACTGAGCTTGGAATAGTAACATTTTTGAGCTTTGGACAACCCTCAAAAGTCCAGATGCAGTATCCGTCAAAGCCGTCTGCAAACTTTACACTCTCCAGATTATCGCAATTTTGGAAAGCACAGGAAAGACTGCTTACACCTTTTCCGATATAAACGGATTTCAGATTATCGCAATTTCTGAAAGTCTCATGAACTGTTTTTACGTTGCTGGGAATTTTTACAGATGTAAGGCCTGAACCGCTGAAAACATTCCCCCAAAGGCTCTTAATGTTTTTAGGAAACTCTATTTGCTTCAGGGATTTACAATCAGAAAAGAACAAAGGCATTAGTTCTGTAAGTCCTGAACCCAAATCAACCTGCGAAAGCTTTTTACAATTCATAAATATTCCGTAACCGGTTTTTTCAAGAGTGTCAGGAAGAGCTACCTGTTCAACAGCAGTATTTTTAAAGCAATACGCACCTATATCACGCAAACCTTCGTTAAGTACAATTTTGTTTAAGGATTTGCAATTATCAAAGCTCTCATCGCCAACAGTTTTAGTTGTTGAGGGAAGCTTGATGCTCTTAACGCCGGTTTTCATAAATGCAGCCTCACCTATTGAAACAAGGCCTTTGGGTAAAGTAACTGTTTCAAGTGCTGCACAGCCTGCAAATGTGGCATAAGCAATATCGGTTACTTTAGAAGAAAACTTTACGCTTTCAAGATTTTCACAGCCTTCAAATGCTGCCACCTCAATCACCTTTACAGTGTTTTTCATTTCATAGTTTTTGGAGGTGGGACGACCATAATAAATTTTTGTAAATTCTTTATTATAGATAATGCCGCCTTCCTTAACCATAACAGGATGGTCGGATGCCACAGAAACTCTCTCTGCTTTTTTCAGATTTCTCCATTCCTCTGAAGAAAGCTTCTTTGTTCCTGCGGGAATTGTAACTGTTCCTCTGAAATCCTTTGGAATTGCTACTATTTTTTCACCGTCTTTTGTGAAAACAATACCATCAACAGATTTAAAGTTTTTATTTTTACTGCTTATGCTTATTCTTCTTAACCGGCTGTAGCACCAAAAAGTGTCTGAGCTCAGTGTTTCAATGCTATATGGGAGGGAGATTTTTTCCATTTCATTTCCACCCCATAAATATTCGCTCAAGCCAACAACCTTGTAGCCTTCAATTTCAGATGGGATTGATATTTCCTCGTCATCCTCGTTAATGTTGGTAACAATACAAGTATCCTTTGAAACTACTTCGATATTAAAATCTTCCGAATAAATCGTTGTTCCGATGAGCGAATCATAATCCTCCTCGTCATCCGGCTGATAATATACATACAGTGTAACGCTCTCCATTGCCGGATCTTCACAGCGGATACCGATTTTACCGGTAATGGTCTCACCGGCAGATAAGTACACCGTACCATCAAAATTCTGATCATTGTCATCATCAAAATAGTATGAGCCACCATCTGTGTATATGTCAATATAGGTATCGAGATACATATCTTCCGTATAGAATCGGTATTCTCCCTCTTCTTCTGCAATTAAATAGAAGAACTCTTCATGGCTAAAGCAATAGTCTCCGTCAGCCATAATCTGAATTGCGCCTATCTCTTCACCATAACCTCCATTATAAGTGGTTCTGGCTCCTGAATAAGCCGACTCTGCCATATCGCCTGACAGCACTTCTGTATCAGCTGCAAATGCAACTGTGGAAATGCAGGACAAAGCTCCGAGCATCATCAGAACTGAAAGTATCAGGGATATAAATTTTTTCACATTAACCTCTCCTTTCAAAAACCGAGTACATGTATTATTTCACAAAAATAATTATACCACCTCATATATTTTTGTCAATAAAAAACAAGGGGATTGGACATCAGTCCAACCCACCTTTGACACATTCATCGCAAGCTTCAGGCAATTTGTTATGCACATAATATCCTCTGCTTGTACTTCCGCAGTTTTCACTTTTTAATTTACCGCTTTTTTTACAATAAACCTTTGAAATAACACCGTTTTTATGAGGAAAATCGTTGTTTATGGGCTTAACATTTTCGAAAACATCTGCAAAAATATCCGGTGCAACATTTCCTTTTTCAGAAAACGAGTGCCATACCGCGCAAGTGTAATCAGGAGTAAATCCAACAAACCAGTTGTTCTGATTTCCGGAAGTCGTCCCTGTTTTCCCTCCAACCTTAAGACCATTAACAGCAGCATTTTTGCCTGTGCCTCTACGAACAACCATTTGAAGCATTTTATTGATAATTTCAGCTGTTGATTCTGAGAGAACCCTTTTGTTTATATATTTTTCTTTATGTAAAACTTGGTCATCGTTTAAAATTTCATCTACTGCAACGGGTACAGTATGCACACCGCCATTAGCAAAAGGCTGAAAATTACCTGCCATATCAACAACCGTTGCGCCACTATAAACATACCCTAATGCTATGTTGCCGAGAACCTCTGTTTCATCCGTAGATTCTATCTTCTGACGTTCATAATCAAGGTTAAAGCCATAGTTACGTTCAAGTGCATCCATCGATTTTGAAACTCCGACACCTTGCAGAAGTTTAACTGCAACTGTATTTGTGGAATTAATTAAAGAGTCAACAATAATCTCCTTTTCATATGAATAGGAATTATCTGCGTTAACGGGCCAATCTGACAAATTGCCGTCCTCTTCCTGAATTTTTGAAACAGGTGAATCAACCAAAACACTTGACCAATTATATTTTCCTGACTCCAATGCAGGCGCATAAACACTCAATGGTTTAATAGCTGAGCCTACATAGTTTTTTGACAACGAAAGAGGGTTTTCCTTATTTCCCACTGAAAATACTGCTATCAGCTTTCCGTTCAGGTCGCTTATTGCAATTTCGCAAGCAGTACCCTCAAAGCTCTGCTGCTCACAAGCAGATTTCAGCTTCAGAAAAGCACCTTTATCAAAATTGGTTCTGATTTCTGTCACATTATTGAAAATGTATTTTTTTATTTTCTTTTCGGTAAGGTTTTCTTGCTTTGCGATAATTGATTCAACTTCTTCAAAAGCTATGGATGCGTAGGTTTGCATAAATTGATCATCTGTTTCAAAGCTTTCCTTAACCCCATCCCATTTTGCAACAGCAAAGGCTTCACCCTTACTGTCTTTTATCAAAATGCTTTTATCTGTTTTTAAAACAGTTGTCATAAGTATCGCTAATAATATAACAACTGCAAAAATACCGCCCGCTACCGCAAAAACTGCATTTTTATTTTTTAGTTTCATCCGCTTCACACGCCTCAAAAAATTCTTCATATTCCTGTGGAAAATCGAGATTCGGTTTGTCGTATATTTTCAAGCCTAATTTACTTGTTTTATTCTTTGTTTTCTCTGCCTTTTTCCTTACCGAAAGCAAAGCTCTTTTGCAAACTGCAGCGCTGTAATCGTCCCCTGCATTTTCATAAAGGGAAATTCCAACAATCAACTTATCACAATAATCAAGGTATTCCTCCAAAGAATACGGAGCACAATCCAAAGCTTTATCCTTGTACTCCATAACCTTTTTAAAATCCCCATCGGAATAAGCATCATTTGCTTTAACATCGTAGGCTATGGCAATATTGCCATTGTTTTTTATAATTTCATCGGCATACTCATTAAGTAACATTCCGTCTTTTTCTTGGGTTATCAACTGAATTTTGGACATTGTATCGAACCCATAAATTTTCTCTACGGATGTGTATTCCCCTAATAAATAAAGAGTGTTTACAAAGCTGAAATAAACGCTCAGCAACATCAATACTCCCGAAATTGCAGCCATACCAAATTTGTTTATTGAGAAATCGAATTTTTTGTCAGATTCAAAATCCATTGCAAGCACAAGAACAAAGAACACCGCAGTAAACTCCAAATCGAAATCAAACAGGCTATGACCAAAAACAATTAAAAGGAGCATTTTTTGTCTTAAATTTGATTCTTCAGAAAACAAGGATACTGCCAGAGCAATAACAAAAGCTATTGCAGGAACAAAGCCTACATCCAACAAAAACTGCAGAAATGAATTGTGGACAAATGCAACAGAATACACGCCGGTCTGAAACGCACCCTGCGTGAAGTAATACCCGTAATACCCCAATCCGAAAGGATGCTTGAAAACTATCGGTATTGCATCCTTATAATAGAGCAATCTGCCAAGGAAGGTGCTTGACTCCAGAGAGATTGTAAGGAATCTGCCCACAGTCTGAACGCTGTCAGTAACAATAACCGCTATGACACTGACCCCTATAACGCCAACCAATAAAAGAATAATATTCCTTTTCATTTTTTTGTTTTTTAATGTTACTACAAAAATAAGCACCGTAACAACAAGGAATATAAACACAGTTCGGCTACCTGTAAGGAAAATCAACAGGGTAAGAACTGCTGCGAGCAACCATTTTTTAAAATCAATTTTTTCAGATGTCAGTAATATTATTATGCCTGCAAGGCAGAAAATTGCAAACGCATTCGGAGACTGAAAGAAGCCGCCTAATCTTTCTGCCACAAGAAAATAATCCGTCAGGTCAGGAATAAAGGACAAAGCATATGACAAAACGCCATTAACTGCCGCAGTCAACGGAACACAGTCCAGAATTTCCATACGCTTTGCTTTATCATAGGAAGAAATAATCAGCGATAATAACGCAACGGGTAAAAGCTTAAAGAAACCATAAATTGCCGTACCGCTATCCACTGCCCAAAGGCACACAACCAGATAAGACAGTGCAAGAAGGATTATTGAGCCCACGGTCAAGCCCATCTGCATTTTTGCTCTTTTAACCTCGGCAAATGCACTGTAAACCATATAAAGCAGCAACAAAACAGAAAGAAAACAGGACACTGCAACATGATAGCCACCTATGAGGAAGCTGCTTAATATTATTACTATTTTCAAAAAAAGTGTGTTATCTTTTTTCACTAAAGCCATAAACAAAACTCCGTAAATTTTATAGGCTCATTTTAACATCGGTATATATAAATGTCAAACATACATTTAACCTCATCAATAAAAATAACAATCCGAATAATCAACAGATTATCCGGATTGTTTTATCATTGATATTCTCCTGCAGTAACTGCCATAACTGAAATAAGGTTATAGCCTGTTTCGGTTTCCTTCAATGTAATATCGGCATATTTGTCAGGTTGAGTTGCGGCAACTGTTCCGTCAGGTGATATTTCTATATTGTTTGTGCCTACGTAACCCACTCTGAGAATTGCAAGCCCGCCTGTTTTTTCTACAGATTCAATCCTGACAGTAAACGGTGGAGTTACGCCTGTAAGGGGAACTGTATATGTTTGCGCACTTGCACCATAGGTAAATTCATAACCATAACCCATAACACTTGAATGGACTATTTCAACATCGGGACCGAACATTTTAAGGTAATACCCTGCAACATCTTCTGCGGGAACGATAAGACCTTTCTCTGTTACATTGTAATCCCCTGTTTTTATTTCATCCGTAAGAAGAGTACAAATAGCAATATTAAGAAGCGCTGATTTATCAGCCTTTGTTATATCGGAGAAAGAATCAGGGTCAACACCGACTACCCAAGTTAAAAATTCTGCATAACCCGAATAATCTACAACCTCTTCATTTCCCGAATAGAACTTGTCTATTGCAAACTTACCTATACTTACTGCTCCTGTAATTGCAAGAGCAAGAACAATAAGTCCTATTAAAAAAGAACCGACTTTTTTCTTTTTGTTTACGGTAACAATTTCACTCATTTTTTCTTACCTGCTGTATTTCTTTTTTGTTCTTTCTGTTCGTCTTTCGAGAGCTTCTTTTCTTGCTCTTTCCTGCTGACGTTTTTTCTTTTCCGCCGCTTTCTGACGAAGAATAAGGTTAATTCGGAAAACAACAATTGTTCCGCCGATAACCTGAACAACATCGCAACCTGTTGCCTCAGCAATTTTTGTTGCTATTTCCTTTGGTCCTTCAGGAGAGGATTCAAGGTGAACCTTGATTTTGAAAAGCTCTCTTGTGTTAAATGTGTCTTCAATCTGTGCAATAACCGCATCGGTAACGCCCTCTTTGCCTATCTGAAAAATCGGGTCGAGTCCGTTTGCTTCTGCACGAAGCTTTGCTCTTTCTTTACTTGTCATAAAATAATCCCTTTTATTCTTTAGTCCATTTTGTGCCTTCGCGGGTATCAAGGAGTGTAACGCCCTTTGATGCCAATTCGTCACGGATTCTGTCTGCTTCTGCAAAGTTTTTAGCCTTTTTAGCCTCAACTCTCAAAGCAATCTGTTCTTCAACATATTTTGCAAAGTCATCAAGCTCTTCAACTTCCTCTGTTGTTTCGTTAAGCTTCTTTGCACCCTCAACCAAATCAAGAGAGAGAACCCTGTCAAAATCATTAAGAAGATAAATCTTTGTTTTATCGTTTGTTTTCTCTTTGAGAACATCATAAACTGCAGTAACTGCAAGAGATGTGTTTATATCATTATCAAGAGCAGCTTTGAATGAGCCTTGAAGCTTTTCAACTGCAGCCATATCGAGCTCATCGCTATCGCAAGGCTTAAGGCCTGCAATTTTCTTAAGAAGCTTGTCATATGCAGTTGCTGCACCATCAAGATTTTCGTAAGAGAAAACAAGCTGTTTTCTGTAATGAGACTGCAAACAGAAGAATCTGTATGCAAGAGGATTATATCCCTTTTCTTCTAAGAGTGATACTGTAAGGAATTCGCCCTTGGATTTGCTCATTTTACCTGAATTTGTATTAAGGTGCAAAACATGGAACCAATAGTTACACCATTTATGACCGATATAGGCTTCACTCTGTGCAATTTCATTTGTGTGGTGAGGGAAAGCATTATCAATACCACCGCAATGAATGTCCATATATTCCCCAAGGTGCTTAAGACTGATTGCAGAGCATTCAATGTGCCAACCGGGGTAGCCTACGCCCCAGGGAGAATCCCATTTAAGTGCCTGCTCTTCGAATTTGGATTTTGTAAACCAAAGCACAAAGTCATTTTTATTTCTCTTGTTTGTGTCCTCTTCAACGCCATCACGAACACCAACCATTAATTCCTCGCTGTCGTGCTTGTTGAAAACATAGTATTCATCAAGCTTTGATGTATCAAAATATACATTTCCGCCTGCAACATAAGCATAACCTTTATCCAGAAGACCCTGAACCATTGTAATAAATTCATCAATACAATTTGTTGCAGGTTCAACCACATCAGGAGTTTTGATATTAAGCTTTTTGCAGTCCTCAAAGAAAGCATCTGTATAGAATTTTGCAATATCCATAACAGACTTATTTTCTCTTTTTGCACCCTTCAGCATTTTATCCTCGCCTGTATCTGCATCGCTTGAAAGATGACCAACGTCAGTAATATTCATTACGCGCTTAACATCATAGCCACTGTAACGAAGATGCTTTTCAAGCACATCCTCCATTATGTAGCTGCGAAGGTTACCTATATGTGCAAAGTGATACACTGTAGGACCGCAGGTATACATATTAACCTTACCCGGTACATTTTCTTTGAAATTTTCTTTTTTATGTGTAAGTGAGTTATAAAGTTGCATAATTTCACCTCAGAGTGAGTGAATTCGAACCAAATATGCCTAAAATGTCCGATTTCACGCACCTTTGTAATTTTTTTGTTTATTTCGAAAAATCTATGAGTTTAATGGACTGTTTTACATAAATTACACCTGAAACCACGCAAAGTGCGGCAGTAATCCACAAAAGTCCGTTTGATACTGCAGAAATCGGGAAGCCTTCACCGAGAATACCAATATCATTAAGTTCTGCAAGTATCATAATCACAAGGGAGAAAACCATTTGTGATATAGTTTTAAGCTTGCCGTAAATATTAGCGGGAATAACAATTCCTTGTGCTGTTGCAACAAGTCTGAATGAGGTAATTGTAAACTCACGAAGCAATACAATCATAATAATCCAGATATTGCAAAGACCAAACTGCATAAATGCAAGCAAAGCAGCAGTTGTAAGTATTTTATCTGCAACAGGGTCTGCAAGCTGACCAAAAACAGTTACAATCCCCTTTTTTCTTGCAATTTTACCATCGAGAAAATCTGTAAATGAACCAATTGCAAAAACAATTAAGCCAATAAGATAATGATGCTCCATATCGCTCAAAAATAATGCAAGGAATATGGGAGTTAAAATTATCCTTATAATAGTCAATTGGTTAGGTACGTTCATATTTTTCATACTGCTTCACCAATGAGAGAGTACTCATCCTTATCAAATATTTCAACAGGAACAATCTCACCGTTTTCAATTTCGTATCCGCAGGTGAAAATAATATTGTTATCAATGTCGGGAGAATCCATATATGTTCTGCCGTAGTAGCTGTCTGTATAAGAGTCGTAGCCTTCAACAAGAACATCAAAGGTTTTGCCCATACAGGCTTCAAGCTTTTCTTCTGAAATTGTATACTGCTGGGTCATAATTGCTTCAACACGGTCTGCCGCAATTTCGGGGTCAACCTGATTTTCGAAATCGTATGCAGGTGTACCTTCCTCACGGGAATATGCAAAGCAGCCTACCCTGTCAAGCCTTGCTTCATTAACGAACTCGGAAAGCGTTGTAAAAGCATCTTCCGTTTCGCCGGGGAAACCAACAATAAAGGTTGTTCTCAAAACAACATCAGGAATTTTTGCTCTGATTTTTTCAACAAGAGCAAGCAGAGACTCCTTGTCGCCCTTTCTGTTCATAGCCCTGAGAATTTCACCGTCTGCATGCTGGAAAGGAATATCAATGTAATGACAAACCTTTTCATTCTCTGCAATGGCTGTTAAAAGCTCATCTGTAATTCTGTCCGGATAGCAGTAGAGAAGGCGAATCCATTGAAGCTTTTCAATTTTATTAAGCTCGCCCAAAAGCTCAGGAAGTCTCAGCTCCCCATAAAGGTCCTCTCCGTAACGAGTTGTGTCCTGTGCTACAAGAATAAGCTCTTTAACACCTTTTTCGCAAAGCATATTCGCTTCTTCAAGAACATCCTCCATTTTTCTGCTTCTGAAACTGCCTCTTATGGACGGAATTGCACAGTAAGAGCAACAGTTAGAACAACCGTCAGCAATTTTAAGATATGCTGTATATTCGGGGGTTGTAAGAATTCTGCCACCGTCGAGAGGCAACTGTTCTTTATCGGGGAAGCTCTTGTATTGCTCATCATTTTCAAAAAGAGCATCACAAACTTCTACAATATCTGCATTTGCGCCAATACCTATTACACCATCAACCTCAGGAATTTCTGTAAAAACTTCATCATTATATCTTTGCGCAAGGCAACCTGTAACAACAATCTTTTTAAGAAGTCCGTCAGCCTTCAGATCTGCCATTTCAAGAATAGCTTCAATTGATTCTCTTTTGGCATCTTCAATAAAACCGCAGGTATTGACAATAACAATATCAGCTTTATCTGCTTCCTGAACAAGAATATAACCTGCATCAACAAGCTTTTTAAGCATCAATTCTGCATCCACCTGGTTTTTAGGACAACCCAAACTGATCATTCCGATTTTTCGTGACATAACTTTCACCTCTTAATTTTTACCGCCCGGGCATCTCCAATTCACATTCATAAAATGCTGATTTTATGTCGGAATAGGAATACCCCATTCTTACAAAACGGTTGACAATTCGTTTTCTGTCTTTTTCAGTTTCAAGTTTGTTTTCGTATTTTGACCTTAACATTTCTATAATACGCGAAATTGGCTCGTTGTCAAGTATTTTCAAGGTATTGTTAACAGTTTCGCCATCAACACCCTTCATTTTTAATTCGTATGTAATCCTCTTTACATCATATTTTTTCACTTCAAAAAGATACCTTACATACTCCTTGCAAAATGCTTCGTCATCAATATAGCCTCTGTCAAGCATTTTATCAACTGCTCTGCGAGAGGCTTCTGCTCCGTATTTCAATTTTAGCTTATCATAAAGCTCCTTTTCGGAATAAGCCCTCATAGAAAGGTATGTAATACCCTTCTCATAAGCAGAGCGAAAGCCTGCCTCCTCTTTCAAGGAAGCAAGCTGTGTCTCTGAAATTTCCTGACCATCCTTAATACCGCAAAAGTACCAATAGTCATCATAAAGTGTCAGGGTGTATTCTCCGTCAATATAAATATGAACCTTATTGCCGTTACCCTGTCCGGATGTAATTTTCATAAATAATTATTCGTCATCATCTACTGCAATGTCTATTTTTGCTCTTGCAGTTGCTTTTGAAACGGGCTCTGCGGGCACAGGCGCAACAACTTCTCTTCTGGAAATGGGATTTCTTGCGGAAATAAGGTTTTTGATGCCCTCGCGAACCTTGCCCTCTACCTCTGCACAGAAATCGGGAGTGTTTCTGATATATTCTTTTACATTATCTCTACCTTGACCCAGTCTTTCCTCGCCATAGTAGAACCATGCACCGCTTTTTCTGATAACCTCCATTTTAACAGCCAGGTCAAGAAGCTCACCATATTTGGAAATGCCCTCTCCGTACATAATGTCGAACTCTGCCTCTTTAAAAGGAGGAGCAACTTTATTTTTAACAATCTTTGCTCTTGTACGTGAACCGATAAACTCGTTACCGGGGCCTTTAAGCTGTTCAACTCTTCTTACATCAATACGAATTGTTGAATAGAATTTAAGAGCACGACCGCCGGTTGTAACTTCAGGGTTTCCGTAGATAACGCCAACCTTTTCACGAAGCTGGTTAATGAAAATAACAACTGTATTGGACTTTGAAATAGCGCCTGTCAATTTTCTTAATGCCTGTGACATAAGACGTGCATGAAGACCCACATGAGAATCACCCATTTCGCCTTCAATTTCTGCCTTGGGAACAAGAGCTGCAACAGAGTCAACAACAATAACATCAAGAGCACCGGAGCGTGCAAGATGCTCTGTAATTTCAAGAGCCTGCTCACCATTATCGGGCTGAGAAACAAGAAGAGAATCAATATCTACTCCCAGCGCGGCTGCATAAACAGGGTCAAGAGCATGCTCAGCATCAATAAATGCAGCTTCGCCGCCCATTTTCTGCGCTTCTGCGACAACATGAAGAGCAAGAGTAGTTTTACCTGAGCTTTCCGGTCCGTAAATCTCAACAATTCTGCCACGGGGAAGTCCGCCGATACCTGTTGCCGCATCAAGTGCGATTGAACCTGTAGGTATAGCTTCCACATTAAGTCCTGCATTTTCACCAAGGCGCATAATTGCACCCTTACCAAAACTTTTTTCTATCTGAGAAAGTGCCGTTTCGAGAGCTTTGCTTTTTTCGTTTCTTTCTGCCATTTTCGAACCTATCTCCTTTTGTAATGTTATATGTGCTACAGTTTTTAACACCGCTACTTTTCGCACAAATGTTCGGTTACAAGTAGCATTATATAGCATCATTTTGAAAAAATCAAGCAATTTTGAAAAAAATATTGGAATATTGCCCCCAAATATATGTGAAAGTTCATAAAATCGGACAATTTCAAAAAAAATGCTTGCATTTGACGAAGAAAGGTGATATTATACATTTCGTTGTCTTATGACTTAATGAAAATTTATGAAGGAGGTGCAGCTCAATGGCAAAATGTGAATTTTGTAACAAAGAAGTTGCTTTCGGCATCAAGGTTTCTCACTCACACAGACGTTCAAACAGAACCTGGAAACCCAACGTTAAAAGAGTTAAAGCAATCGTAAACGGCTCTCCCAAGAGAGTATATGCTTGCACACGCTGCTTGCGCTCCGGTAAGGTTACCCGCGCTATCTAAGTAACTTAATTGTTAAAAAGCATACGGCTCCGAAGTTCGCTTCGGAGCTTTGCTTTTTTCTATGGTGATTTAACAAAATTTTGGATTTTTTTTGTATAAACATTCCTATTGAAATAACGCGGAGGCTATAATATAATTATATTAGTATATTGTCACTTGAAAGGACGTGTTTTTTTGAACAAGAAAAAACTATTAAGTTTATTTCTCTGTTTAGCAATAACAATATCCTGTTTTTGTTTTATAGATAAAAGCTCCACTGCATCCGGTGCAACATCCTCAAGCTATGAAAGCTCTGCACCCACTACACCTAAGGAAAGTGACTTTAAATACATAAAAACACCTAAAGACAATCCTGAAAGAAGTATAATACAGTCTTACAATGGTAAGGAAACCAAGGTTATAATCCCCGAAACATTGGATGGCTTGCCTGTAACCGGAATTGCAGGAGTTGCATTTGCAAACAATGAAAAGCTAACTTACGTTAAAATACCTGCAACAGTCACCTTTATTTCCGCTAAGGCCTTTTATAAATGTTCCTCTTTGACAGGCTTTGATATAGACCCTGCAAACAAAGCTTTTACTGTAGTTGACGGTGTTCTTTACCGCAAAGGAACAGCTTCAGGTGAATATTCAGACATTGAAACATTGCTGATCTGCCCCACAGGTAAAAGCGGTAAATTCAGAATTCCTTACGGCGTAAAAACCATTGGTTCTTATGCTTTTAACTCTTGCTACAACCTTACGCGTGTAAGCATGTACAACACTGTTACAACCATAAACCCCTATGCATTTGCATATTGCTGGAACCTTGAAAATATACGTTTAAGTGATAATCTCACATATTTAGGACAAGAAGCGCTCTCTTACTGCGATTCATTAACTCGGATAATTTTACCCGCAAGTCTTACCCATATTGGTAAAGATGCTGTTCTTGGCGGTCTCGATTCCAATACAAAATCCCAAAAGTTTTACTATTTCGTTGACGGCATATATTGCTATAAGGATTCGTATGCACACGAATATCTCATTGATCAGGCTCTCCCTAAAAGCATAATTAAATTCAAAGACCGTTCTATAACTGACCTGGAAACCGGCATAAAATTAATTGACCCCTACAAAAACTTACCTGAAAACGAATATCTTGATATAGAGGTAAAAAGAATTTCCATAAAGAATGTAAAGGATATGTTACCCACAAGATATTCAAAAGCTTTTGTTTATGATATCGAAATCACAAAGAACAACAAAACCTATGACCCTTCAGGAAAGGTAATTCTTAACTTTGACAACATCTGCGAAGGTGCTATTCCCAGTGCAGCAAAAGTTTACAGGCAGATTGGTGACAATCTTGTTCTTGTAAGCGGTGCAGCGCACACACCTTTTATTGGCGCGCAGATTTCAAGCGGTGGTCGCTTTGTTGTGCTCATAAACGATGATTTCTCACTTAAAGGTGATATCGATGGTGACGGTATTGTTACTATTTTCGATGTAAAAGCAGCTTTATATGCTTCTGCAAATACCCTTACACTCACCAAAGAACAAGCTGCAGCTGCAAATGTTGATAATTCCTCTGACGGAAAAATCACAACAAAAGATGCCCGTAAAATTCTGCGTTTAGCAGGTAAATTGGACTAATATTTAACGGAGGTATTCATTATGATTGGTATAGGCAAGTACAAGGTTAATATTGACCATATGTTTTTCAAGGGCGATGCTGTTTTTGAAATTGATTTTGAAAACGGCAACTATGAATTTGAAATTGAAATTGATAACGCAGATTTTGACATGGATGTTACCATAACAGAATTTGAAGAAGACGATGATACTCTTGATGCAAAAGCCACTGTTGCAATTCTCCCCGGTAAAGAAATTGATATTCATCTTACCTTTGACGATGATGGTTGCAACGGCTACCTGAAAATCCCCTTTGTCGGAAAAATCAAAATCAAGGATGCTGTTAAAATCTAAAATAAAGCTTTAAAATTTTAATACCGTTTTACCCTGTATGAGTAAAACGGTATTTTTAATGAACATATTTAAGGAAAGGAGTTTTGAATTTGACGGAAAACAAATTAAGAAAAAAAAGAAACCCTGATTTACCTGACTGGTTCAGGCTTGATAACGCGGCTTCGGTTTTCCCGGGGCAGAATACAGGCACCTGGTCAAACATTTTTCGCTTTTGTATAGAATTAAAAGAAGAAATAAATCCTGAAATCCTCACAAAAGCATTAGAAAAAACAATGCCTCGCTTTCCCGGATTTGATGTGAGAATCCGCAAAGGGCTTTTCTGGTATTACTTTGAAAAAAACCCAAATATCGCTCCTGATGTTAAACCCGACATTCAAAACCCCTGCCATCGTGTTAAATTCAAGGAAAACAAAGGCTTCCTTTTCAGAGTTTATTACCATGGAAAAAGAATCGCAGTTGATACTTATCACGCTATTTCCGATGGTCACGGCGCCGCAATATTTTCCTGCACTCTTGTTGCAGAATATTTAAAGCTTTGCGGTCACAGCATCTCCGTAGGTGGTCTTGTGCTCGATGCAAACGAGCCGCCAAAAAAAGAAGAGCTTGAAGACTCTTTTTCAAAAATCGCCAATTCAAAAGGTAAAGTCAAGCGCAGTGATAAATATGTTTACCACGCTGAAGGTACAAAGCTTCCAAAGCATATGGTAAATATCATTTCAGGAACAATGTCCTTCAGCGATATTCATAAATATACAAAAACTCACGGAGTAACCATAACAGAATTTTTTGCTGCTCTTCTTTTGCAGGTTCATATCGAAAAGCAAAGAAAAGAAGCTAAAAAACAAAAAGAGGTTTCCGTTCAGATTCCGATTGATTTAAGAAGCGTTTATAAAACCGAAACCTTAAGAAACTTTACAATCTGCCTTCGTGCAAAGGTTGACCCTCAATTAGGTGATTATTCCTTTGAGGAGCTTTTGAAGCAGGTTGCATATCAATTGCGACTTGCAAACGATGAAAAGAAGCTGAACGCAATGGTAACTGCCAATTTAGGACTTGAAAGAAATCCGGTTTTAAAATTCTTACCGTTGGCAATCAAGGATGTGGGTGTTGGCATTTCTTTCCTTATAACAGGCGAGCAAACCACATCTGTTCTGCTCTCAAACTTAGGTGCGGTGAAATTGCCGGAAGATATGCTGCCCTTTGTTGAAAAAGCCTTTCTTATGCCCGGACCGGGTGTTCGTAATGCGGTACGTTGCGGTCTTGCAACTGTAGGAGATAATCTTGTTCTTACAATTGCAGGAATTTACAAGGAAACCGATATTGAAAGAGAAATTTTTACCAAGCTTGTTAAAATGGGCTTTCATGTAAAAATTGAAAGCAACAGAGATTAATAACACATTTTTTATAAAAGGATGTTTAAATATGTCATATTGTGTTAATTGCGGAGTGGAATTAGACAAAAGTGCTCATAAATGCGCCCTTTGTGACACTCCTGTATACAACCCTAATGAAAAGAGTGAGGAAGCTTCTCTCCCCTTTTCACACACACCGGATATACCCGTAGGAATCAAGCAAAAATTTATTGCGCTTATTGTTACATTTATAATTTTAATTCCTAACATTGTGTGTGTATTTATAAACCTTTTTCTGAACCCTGAAAGCTTATGGTTTATTTTTGTATTAGCAAGCTCATTTTTGTGTTGGATTTTATTTGTATTTCCTTTTTTCACAAAAAACCTTCATCCATATTTAATGTGGGGCTTCGACACTTTAGCGGTGGCTCTTTACACTTTAGTTTTCTACGCCAACGACCCAAGTGATGTAAAATGGTATTTTAATATAGCTGTTCCGATAATTGCAATTATCTCTGCTTGCGTTTTCTATTTCACCTTCTGGTATCGAAAAAGGAAGCGCCATTGGACCTCGAAGGTGCTTCACATTTTTATAGATCTTGTAATCTGCCTGACCGTTGCAAGCGTTTGCTTCTTCCTTGGTAACTACATTATTCCCGGCGAAATCACTCTCGTTTCAGCAGTTTGTTGCCTTGCTCTTGTTTTCTTCTGGCTTTATGCCAACAAAAGCAAAAAGGTTCGCGCATGGCTTGCGAAGAAATTGTTTGTATAAAAATCATCACTCTCGTGAATGAATTTTCACGAGAGTGATTTTTATTTATATTACAATCTGATTACAGGAGCTTTAAGAATACCCGTTTTTCTTAAAACATATTCATAACTCCAATTTCGTCCACTGCTCCTCCATGCATCCGGTCCGTGCCAGGATTCCTTTTCATTTACAAGGTGAATAGGACCGAAGGAATTATATCTGTGTATATAAAGCTTAACGCCGATTTCGTGTTCTCCGTTTGAGATATCTTGGATTTCAAGATTATAGGGCGGATAAATAATTCTGCCTTTTTTCTCGCCGTCAACCTCAACGGTTATAAGACCACCACGATAATCAGATGCCTCAACCTCTACACAACCGTTTTCAACACTAACGGGAATTTTATAGGTAATTGCACCGCTGTAGAACGGGAAGCCCTGAGAAAGAATTTCACCAAAGCCGATTTTTTCCGGAAGGGCAACAATTGTACTTTCTGTGCCTACTACCTTAACTCCGAAATAGCCAAGAACAAATACTGTTTCAAGGTTTGCCGATGGTCCGAAGGGGTAAGTGATAATAAGCTCGTTTTCGCCTTTTTTGATTTTGGGAAGTTGAACTTTAAAAATTGAATAGTCAACATAATTATCAACTATTTCATTTGAAACCTTTTCGCCATTGAACGTGATTTCTGCTTTATGGGCATCCTCAAGACCAAGGAATGCACCCGCATAATCAATTTCGCTTTGGAAAGTATATCTGAGAGTAACCTTGCTTATATCGGGTTTTTCTCCGTAAACCCAAGGCTGAACAATAGCACCGCCTCTTTTACGAATACCTAATCTTTCACGGCAAATATTATCAAGTCTTAAAATCTCTTCTTTGGGTGAAAATTCACTTTCACCTTCGACCTTAAACTCTGCCATATCAAGAACAAGAATATTTTCTTCAGAAAGCTCGTAGTTCACCTGTGAAGAAGCACGAATTTCATTCTTTTGTACTTTTTCTTCTTCTGCTTTTGGTAAAACTGAAGCTGCATCAACCAATTTATAAAGCCTTGATTCGTAGCCGTAAATATGGTCAAAAATTACTGTTTTGCCATTTTTGATTTCATAATCTGCAGAAACAACATTTCCGTTTTCTGTATCATAAATAACAACGCCATATTCACCATTTATGGTAATTCTTATATCATCACCATTGTCAATATCCTTGTTAAAAGGCTCTTTATCGTGACAAACGAAAAGCCATCTGCAATCCTCATCCTGACGAAGCTGATAAATAAGGTCATCCGTAAGATTTCCGTTAGCATAACGGATTGTGAGGGTTCTGTCCTTTTCCATTGCGGTAAGAAGTGCTGAACGGGTATAGTCAATGTGTTCGCTCATATCATAAAGAGCTTTACCTCTTTCGGAAGCGACTGCATCGCACAGTTCGGGTGCAGCACCGAGGAAAATAAGTCTGCCACCATTTTTGCGGAATTCTTCAAGACGCTCTAAAGTAGTTGAACGAAGAGTTTCACAAGCAGGAACAATAATTGTATCATACTCCATCTGACCAACCTTAAAAGGTGCTGTACCCTTTTCGCAAAGAGTTGGTAAAAGAGATTCGCAGATAAAGTTAAAGTCTATGCTACCCTCAAGAAGCCATTTGGTAAGGCTAAGGAAGTTTTCGTCAGCGCCATCGCGGAAGATTGCTGATTTATCATTAGGTCCCCAATGAAGCCAGAAGCTTTCAACGGGATGAATAACGCCAACCTTAACTATTGGTTTACCTCTTGTTAGGGCGGTATTAACTCGAGCAAAATGGTCTTCAATTGCGCCATATTCTTTATACCAGGGCGACTGATAAGAAATTGATGCAGGGTAGTCACGCTTTGCTTCGCCTGCCATTGCATACCATGAAAGATGAGGCACACGAACAGTTATACCTAAAGCAGCCTGCCAGTCGCCCTGATGCTTATAGGTTCTGAAATCACAGTCCCAACCGGTTACGCCGTAAAGCTCGGAAAGAACGCCCTCATAACCGAACTGATGAGCTGCAGACTGAGCCTGCTTTGCGGTAGTGAATTCATGAGAGTTGCAAAGCAAATCTATACCGGGAAGCCGGAAGCTTCTGTATGAGCGCATTGCTTCACCTAAAGCGGCTGTCTGGCTATGTAATGTTGGCTCTTCCATCATATGACCGGTGAGAGCAATTCCGTTTTCCTCACACCAATTACCAACAGTATCTGCAAAGGATTGTGCAAAAAGCTCGGCAATAAAATCATGATAACGATAGCGATGAATTGACGGAGCACTATCTTTTAAATCCCAGAAAATTTCGGGAAGTGTATCAAGAATATCTGCACCATAAGCCTCTTTATAAGCTTCCGGAACCTTATCGGTCCAAGGCATTGTAACATCCTCTGTATCAAAGGAGTTATCGAAAGTCTGCTTTCTTGTAAACTGAGGCTCGTCTGTAAAAATTGCAGGGACAGTTTTATCAAACTCATAGCCTACGCTTTCTTTGTACCTATCGTGAGTAACCTCAATAAATCTGTTTATTGCATCTTTGTTGAGTGTATCAACATAAGTCTGGTCATTGTGCCAGCTATTTTTTGTGTAAACATCAAGAAAAGCATACCATTTTGTACCCTTTGCCTCGTCGTTTTCGCCTATTCTTTTATAGCTTTCAAGGTAACCATCTTCATCAAGAATAACATCGTAACAAGCAATAAGAGTTTCGTTACCTGAACGACCTGCATCAGAACGGCTTAAATCACCCGACGAGAAAGCCTCACCGTTTTTATTTGCAGTCCATAGCAAATCTCTTGCGCGATATCTTTCATCGCAAGTAACAAGACCGCCTGCCGCACCTGAGGGCCATCTGTCCTCATCATAAAGCCAAGCAAGCATTTCCTCGCCCTTTGCCTTTTCAACGCATGCCTTAACAAGGTCCATATATTCGTCACTTAAATATTTGTTTTTAAGACCTGTTCTTACATGCATATGAAATCCGCCCAAGCCCATTTCCTTGAAAACATCAATCTGACGGCAAAGCTCTTCCTTTGTAAGCAAATTGTTCCATGCCCAGAAGGGTGTTCCACGGTATTCCGCAGTTGGATTTTTAAATAACTCCTCTGTTAAAGCAGGAGCAGAATTTTTCTTATAAAGCATAGGATTTCCTCCCCATTTTAAGATATCTCAATTTTATCATAGTGTTTTTTTTAAAGCAATAAAAACAACATATCGAGATGTTACAATTTCGCGGTTGATATATGTGCAAATTGTATGATATAATTTATGTATATTATTTAATTCGGAGTGGATTTTGTGAAAAAAGTCGGAAGAAAAGTTCATTTAATGGCACCTGCGGATTCTGTAAGACGAATAGGCGAGGGTTCATTTATTCGTTTGAATGACGGTAGTATTTTATTCGCCTTTACTGAGTTTTTAGGCGGAAGAGAGGACGAAGATATTGCCCGTATTTCCTGTATCTCTTCAAAAGATGAAGGCGAAAGCTGGTCGGAAAGAAGAGTGCTTTTTGAAAAAGGCGAAAATGACCTTAATATTATGAGCTTTTCATTTTTGAGAATGGGAAATGGTGATATCGGTGCTTTTTATATTGTAAAAAACGCAGACGGCTCCGATACTATTGTAATGAGGCGTTCTTCTGACGAGGGTAAAACCTGGAGCGAACCGCAGAATTGTTTAAATTCTCTCGAAAGACCTGATTATTTCATCCTCAATAACGACAGAGCTTTAAAGCTTAAAAACGGCAGGATTATTCTTCCTTTGGCAAGGCACACTATTTACGATAACACTCAGGAATTATCTGTTGGTGAGCTTGTATTTTTCTATTCCGATGATGATGGTTACACCTGGAATAAAACCGAGCAGGAATTAAAAACACCTTTCCCTAATGATAAAATAGGCTTTCAGGAGCCGGGACTTTATGAATTACCTGATGGTAAAATCTGGTGTTATATAAGAACACTTTTAGGCTATCAGTATGAATGCTACTCAAAGGACAATGGCGAAACATGGTCAACACCCGAACCAAATGTGTTTTTTTCTTCCCCCGCTTCGCCTATGTCAGTTAAGGATTTCAAGGACCTTACAGTTGCAATTTTCAATCCTATTCCCGAGCATATTTTAAGGGATGACGATGCAGAATTCTGGGGCAGAACGCCCTATGTAATGGCAGTAACAAAAAAAGATGAAAATAAGTTTACACAAGAAAAGCTTTTCTATCTTGAGGACGACCTTAACAACGGCTATTGCTACCCAGCCACCCTTGAGGGTGAGGATTATCTTCTTATTGCCTATTATCATTCCAACAACACCGATTGTTGCCTTAACAGCACAAAAATTATTAAGGTTATGTACGACGAATTAAAACAAGAATAATACTATAAAAAATATCAGGAGAAAATATGTCAAAAGTATATTTAATCTGTGGTAAAATCTGCAGTGGAAAAACAACCTACGCTAAAAAGCTTTGCAAGGTGAACAATGCAATTTTACTTTCGGTTGATGAAATAATGCTCTCCCTTTTCGACCAGTGCTGTGGCGAAAAACTACATCAGGAATACGAAAGAAGAATAAAAGATTATCTTTTTACAAAATCTTTAGAGATTACAGAAAAAGGTTTTGACGTTGTTCTTGACTGGGGCTTCTGGACAAAGGAAGAGCGCAACTCTGTAAAAGATTTTTATAAATCACGTGATATTGAATGTGAACTTCATTATATTGAAATCAGCGATGAAACTTGGAAATATCGATTGAATAAGAGAAACAGAGCCGTACTTGCAAACGAAACAAGTGCCTATTATGTTGACGAAAATCTTGCGGTAAAATTTGCTTCAATATTTGAAATTCCGAGCGAAGAGGAAATAGATGTAATTTACAAAGGTGATATAAATGAGTAAATTTGAGTTTATTAATAAATTTGATATTATATCTGACGGTGTGATTACATTAAAAATTTCTCAAAAAAATAAGGGTG
>JAZUOL010000129.1:0-8834 GCA_045604605.1 Acutalibacteraceae bacterium
TTGAATCATCAGGATTATACAAAATTGATACTTCTTTTTGTATGTATTTTAGCTGAGTATCGTCCCAACATTTCACTATTCCCAATTCTAAATTCCATTCACTCATTTATTTTTCCTCCATCAACAATTAATCTTGCCAAATTTATTGTATAAAATCAAGTATATTGATAATTTGATTTTTGGAACAACACAAAGCATATTTTGTATCGCCCGTGGTCATAAACAAAATCAAATCGCAAAAATAGTCCGTTTCATCATCGGTTTGTATATTATTTAGTTCGATTTTGTCTGGATAGCACATTTTTGATCCCATCATCATTCCATCAGGACCATATATACTAATTGAAACAAAATAAGTCTCATTTTCTTTTTCTAATTGTAATATTGCATTGCGCATTGGAAAATCTTCTTCCCAAAAGCTTACCAACCCAATATGTCTACGTTTATTCATTTAGTTTTCCTCCTTCATAAAATCAGGTTTATGTATTCCTACCGATACAATTCCATCATTCGTGGTGAAATTTTGTATCTTATTTGTTTCTGTATTTAAATATATTTCATATTTGTTTTTCTGTGCTTCTTCTAAAATGTGTATCCTTTGGTTTGAAGAACCTCGGAGTAAAGAGTTGTCATTCAATTCTTCTACGTATTTACCATCTATCAGGACGGATATGTTTTCAAGTTGTTTTTCTGTCAATTCTTCAATTTTAAATCCTGTATAAACCAAAATATCATCACTAATCGTCTTCAATTCTTTCAAGAGAAGAGATAAATCTTCTGATTGTTCCATCGGATCGCCGCCTGTTATGGTGAAACCATCCACAGGGTTAGCATCTGATATTTGATGAATTAAAGCCAACATATCATCTATACTGATTGTGTATTGTTCTTGTTGTTGCCATAATTCAGGATTGCTACAACCTACACATCCGCGAGAGCATCCGCTAAACCAAATACCAATTCGTTTGCCCGGTCCTAAAACTTCAACGGGGTATAATATTCTTGCTATATACATTACTTTTCCCTCACAACAAGGTAAACCGCCAAATCCTGACGATTGCCATTGTTAACACAACCACCAAGACCTATTTCGTCATCGGCTTTGAGCAAAGTAGGAGTATCATTTGATATTTTCTCGTTGTTTACATAGGTGAAATTTGTACCGCTTAAATTGGTTATGTATAAGCTTTCGCCTTCTGATACTATTTTAGCATGGCTTCTGCTTACATAAGATTTATCACTTATATATTCTTTCAAAACATTTTCTCTACCAAGAATAATCTCGGTATCGTTTGGAACATCGTAGGTATATGCTCCTGAAATCTCACAGAGGGAATATTGCTTGCAACAGCATTCTGTTTTTGGCGTGGGAAGAATATCTGAAATATCTTCATCACAAGCACCGCATTTTCTTGCTGCAGGCGGATTTTCTGCACCACATTCGCATACCTTAATCATCTCGGTTTCGGTAACGGGTTCATATACAATGTTTTCTGTTGCTTCATCCACGACCTTAACAGCTGCTAAGTCTGTATAACAATTCTGACATTCTATTAGTCTTGGATCGTTATGTTCGCCACAACTTGGGCATACTTTGTATTTTTCCATAATTGTAATCTCCCTTTAGCTATCAATTTTTTATTGTTTTAAGCAATATATTGATCCACTTCATGTTTCGAATTATTGAATAGTTGGAACATATCCTTCGTGATACGAATTTTTACGTTCTATACTTGCTCCATCTTGTCCATTACTTATTCTAAAATAATGCCCTATAGAGTGGTCGAATATTGAGCTTATAGTAATTTCATAACCATCAACAGAAAAAGTTGTATTACCTTTTGAATCCGTTTCTTTGGTTCCATTTTCACGGCCGTAATCTACAACCCAATCTATAAAAGAATCAGATGCACAGGCATCTATTCCATCAATACAACCGGGTTGAATACACAACAACCACATTGCTTTTTTTATATCATTTTTTCTGTGTAGTTCTGTTAATTCTGAAGCGAGAAATTTATATCCCTTTTCGGAGTGAATAAGATCATAATACGAGCCTTCCGTATCTCTATTACTCCAATCAAACATTTCAGCTGTTAATGTTTGTTCCTCAATCATCAAATGCAATTCTCTGTATGGTGCATTTTGAATATACTTAACAGAAGCCACTAATGTAATAATTATTATAACCGGAACGATGATCTTCGCCATTAACTTTATTCTTTTGAGATTTATACTTTTATGTACTTCGGGGCAATGTTTCTTTATCATTGCAGATATTCGCTCATCATCAGATGCAGCCACAGAATTTAGCTCATTTTTCAGTTCTGATATTTCTTGTTCCAATGTTTTTTCGTAATCTTCAACTTCAGCTATATTTTGAGGGAATCTTTTTTTCTCTGTTTCTGTTAACTTGTCAAAAATTTCAGATTTAGTGCTTTCAAAAGCCTCATCTTTTTTACTAACAAGTAGATTTTTTAATTCTTGATTGTTGGTCCCCATACAAGAAGAAATCAATGCCACCAAAGAAGACTGTCTTTCTATTTTTTCAAAGTGTTTATAGAAAGCATGTTGTATTTCACTTCTATGTGAGATTTTATTTCCAATCTCCTTAACGATAAGTTCTTTTCTTTCAGTTATATTCTTTTCATGCCTCTTTTCATAAGAGGATCCAACCGCTTTTCCTATCACAGTTAATAGCCATATGGCAATTGCAGAATCAGCAATTACAGCCACAGCTACCGCTAATCCCATATCTTCCATATCGCCTGAAAAAAGTGCAATATTTCCTGCAAAAAAGAATAGCACTAATAATATTACAATTGCATTGCCAAAGCAACCCAACCCATTATTATTGTTCATTCGTATCACTCATTTCTATGTCGCTTTTTACTTTCACCTTTTGCACTTCTGCGCTCAGTCTTAAATGTTTCAACCTCAGTTTTCATATCATAATCAGATGTATTTATAATCTGTGCATATTCCGCTTTAGGGGGAAGATGACTGATTCTGCTTTTGCATACAATACCTCTTTGTGCAAGCCTTTTTTCAAATTCTGTAAACTTGTCACAGAATGCTACCATTTCATCCTCAAGTTTAGATGCCTCGGATGAAGAAGGGAGTCGGTCTGCACTATCAATACCGCCAAGTTCCATTGCGATTTTACCTTGACTGTCATAGCGGATATTGACAGCAGTACCTTCACTGAAAGTATATAACTCATCACGGAAGCGCTTACCGCTTTTCTTGGTAACCTCACGGCTACCAATTAAATCATAGCCCATTTCTTCCATAACTTCATCAATTGCATCAGCAATGTATTCTTGTTCGCTGTCTTCAAGTACTTCATTTTCAAGCTTTGTAATTTCTGCTTTAAGCTCTGCAACGCCACTTTCAGAAACTATATATTTCTTTGCAACAATATGTAATTGCGAACACAAAACAATATATTCTGCTTCAAGTTCTTCAAATTCTGCTCCGTAAAGTTCCATATTCCGTATGTATGCCTGACATTCATCTACAATCGGTTTAACTGTTACAGCACTGAAATTCTTTAAGAAATCGTCATTATTTATGTTATTTGCTTTTTCAATTGCATTTTGTATTTTAACCTTTAGTGCTAATGAAAGTGTTGACTTTGAAAGCAAATCACTTAGCACAGACACAATACTGTCTTTTACAGAAGGAGCCGTAGGAGCTACCGGAGCATCCCAAGACAAGTCAAAGGAACTACCCAAATTCTCTTGTATGTCAGTTGATATTTGTGCTTTTAAATCTTGTGATTGCTTACCGCATTTTTCAACTTCTTTCAGGAGCTTTGCTACATCATCCCTAATTGCTCTTAATTTTTCAAGAATTGCTTTCTTTCTGCTTAATTCTTCATCCGATAATACAATGGCTCCACGCTGATAACCGGATAAAGCTTCAAAACTATCAGATAAAGCTTTCTTTAATCGTTCAATCTCCTGCATTTTTCCCTTTAAGTTGTTTGTGAGAGCAACGCTTTCATCGTTTCCACAATCATCATATATTTGTACACTGCCTATAGATATCGCAACCTGATTTTGCAGTGATTTGATTCTTTCAATACAAGCCAAAATACTACTATCGCATCTATTTTGTGCGTTCAAGTTTGCTCTTTGTTCTGGTGTAAGTGTATATTCAGAAGTTTTTGGACCACTCATAATGTTCGCTCCGTTCTAACTAATTTGTATATTCTATTTGATATCCGTGCTTGATTGCATATTCTTCAGCTATTGTATCGTGTTCACATAAAATTGTTGTACACTTGCTAAATGTTTGCATTGTAGCATCGTGACCTATATAATCTACATTTCGTGATATGTTTAGTTCTTTTATTTTTTTACATTTATTGAATGCACCACTTCCAATTTCTTTTAAATTAAAAGGCAATTTCACAATTTCAAGATTTGTGCATTCATAAAATGCCATACCATCAATATGAGTTAGTTCCTCTGGTAAGATAATCTCAACTATTCTTTCGCAACCCAAGAAAGCGCCTGTGTTTATCTCCTTCAACGAGTCAGGAAATTTTATAGTTTTAAGATTATAACATGCAAAGAAACAACTGTTAGGAATGTTTTTGATTTTTGCTTGAATATCTACACTTCTTATAGTTGAATTCTTTTCGAAACATTCGTTAACAATATTTGTTACTGTATATCCTTTTATTCGCTCTGGAATTATCACATTTTCGTCATTAGATATATATTTTAAAATCGTAATTTCATCATTGTTGATTTGATATTCAAAAATTTCATCCCAATTATATTTAAGGTTCTCGTATTCCTGTTCTAGTTCATTTATGTATCTTACAATTTTAACTGTAGATAAACTATCAAAATCAACTGCCGTATCAAACATATTATAAAAAGCTATTTTTGCTGTTTCGCTAACTATAACATTTAATTTGCAGAAAACTTCTTCATTTATCTCATTTAACAACGATACAAGTCTGACACCTGAAAAATGAGTTTTTAAATACGTTTTCAGGTGTTCTTTTGTATTAAAAACAGAATCAATATTTTGAAGATCCAACTTTTCAAATAAACCGCATTTTTTGCTTGTTGCTTTTTTAAATTTGTTTTCTCTTCTATTCTTTTCTTCGATAACTAATTCTAGAATTTCATTGAGTTCTTGCAAAGAAAACTGTGATAGTTCTTGTGGCAAATTATTTATAAAACTGTTCATTTTTTCACCTACACAAATTAAGCTCTCAAACTCTCTTTCCATTTTTTCAGTTCATCGCTTTTGCCTAAAGCGAATAACCAACATTCAAACTGAACATTAAGATTGTCTTTATAATCGATTAACTTATGGCAGAATTCCTGAAATGCATCATATGATTCGTTAAGCAGACCTTTCATATACTCTGCAAGTTCGCCAACTGTTCTGAACTGTTTGCCTTCAAAATTGAAAATCTTCTGACCTGAAAGCATATACGCCATCATATAGAATGTTTTTTCCGCATTGTTCTTGCCATCAACGGCTTGCATTGCCTCAATATTTTTTGCGGCATTTTTAAGTTCCTGATTGCCCGATACTCTCAATTCCACATACTGAGTCAAAAGCTTTTCGGTCAAAATGCTTTCATAGAAATCATAATCAGATTTATCGTTTTTCCAAAGCTTTTCAAGCATAGAGCGACCTAATGCCGGCAAGCTTTCAAAACTCTTGCCTTTCCAATAGAATGTTTTGAGTTCAGGGGCAAGTTTATATATTGTTGTCCAAAAAATCAAATCATCACTCTTTGTACCTTTTCTTGCTTCTTCTTCAGCATCGTCACATACTCTTGCACACTTCTGATTTGAACTGTTTGCAAAGTGTGGAGCGAGATAACCTCTGAACAGTTCTTTTTTACCATCATTCCAGTACGTAGCAAGTTCAACAACAAGACCGTGTGTATCTGTGAAATCCTTCCCCTTGAAGTTATACTGTTTCATATCTACACGTCCATTACCAATACCTTCGCCGGGGATAGTTTGCTTTTTGCCTGCACACCAGTTTCTAACCTCTTCATAGGTCCATCTTCTGTTGGGGTTATCTTTGTTCTTACGATTTGTTATATCGTAATATGTAAGAGCGTTGATAAAGTCTGCAAGCTCTGTTGGCATATCTTTTGGCACAGGGATTCTTTGTACTGATGTATATTTTTCGATTTCATCAGGCGACATATGAGCATACGGAGTAAAACCACAGAACAATTCAAATACAGTTACACCAAAGGAATAATAGTCTGATTCAGCCAAGAAAAGATTTCTGAATGTTTCTGGTGCAGAATATTCAGGAGTCATACCTGTGCGTGTCATTACAACGGTATTGCCGGCTTCACGAACGGAACTGATACCAAAGTCAATAATTGCGACATCTTTGCCATTATCGCAAAGCATAATGTTAGAAGGTTTTAAGTCCTTATGTATGATTTCCTTATCATGTAACGCTTTAAGACCTGCATTGATACAAGGGATAATGTTATTTTTTAATTCCTCAAAGGTAAATTTTCTTCCCTGAATACTACCATTTTTGTAATACGGTAATATCTCAAAAGGCATTCCATTGATTGTGCCTGTTTCGTAAAGCTTTGCGATATAAGAAGAATCAATTTGTTTAAGGATGTTCGTTACTTCCGGTTTTACTGCAAATTTTCTTCTGTAAATCTTTGCAATAAACTTTTCGCCATTGTAATCACACACATATAAATCAGCTTCGCCCGTATTGATATCGAGCTTGCTTTCTACTTTGTATTTATCGCAAAGGGTTGTACCTTCTGCGATGTTGCTTAAATTACTGATTTCTGTGTTGATTACAGTTGCATTGTTAGGTTTCAACTCAGAGTTTATCACCGTGCTATTTGAATTGTTTATGGGATTAATCATTGTTTCGTTACTCATTATATTTCCTCCACAATATGTACTTTTTCATCAATTAGCTTTATCTTTCCTGATTTTAAAAGACTGACAAAGGCATCATTCATTGCCTTAGAAACCTTCGGTCCCATTCGCTCAAAACCGAAAATTCTTGCAGTTTCAACTTTGAGATCAGTTTCATTAATTCCCAAAGCATAATCGGCTATTGTAATCATTGCTTTTTCAATTTCAGGAATGGCAATATGCTCAACCTTTCGTGCTTCTTCCGTAATGATTTCGCTAACTCTGACTTTTATCTCAGGCATATCAGTTCGGGATATGAAATTATCCTTAATAATTACTGCATTTTTCATATGCCTTTTTATAACATAATCGACATTATCACGAACAACAGATGTTGCTTTTTCTCTATCAAACAGTCCTGCAATGCGCTGATACAGCAAGTCCATATGCATTGGTTGTTCAACACTTAGAATATAATTTATTACATCTGCAATTCGTTGTTCATTGCCGGCACTGTAATTTTGAGTAGCATCGTACCAATTTGCCACAACATAATAATCAAATCCGTATGGGTTCGTGGTATCGTTATCAACTGTCGTATTATGCCTTTCTTCTACAACCGTTTCAACAGGTACATCATATGTTTCGTCAATAGCAATTGTCATTTCCTGAGGATTGCTCTTCATACATTCATTGATAAATGCTATTAACTTGTCCTGCTCGTCTGTTGGATTTTTAATCCATGCAGTTGACCATACACGGTACATATTCCAACCCATATTCTTTAAAATTTGCGGGCGAAGATGATCTCTTTCACGAGCTGTTCTTGCAGCTGAATAACTTTCACCGTCACATTCAATTCCTGCAATATAAGTTCCGCTTTTGTTAGGATGCTCAACTGCTAAATCTATTTTGTAATCAGAACATCCTATATTTCTCGATACCTTATATCCTTTTGAAATCAAGAAATCATAGATGCAATCACAGAAATCGTCTCTGTTATCAAATGATTCCATATGCTGCGTAGGAAGTGTTGAAGAACCTTTAATTGCGAACTCAATGTAAGAACGCAAAAGTCTTGCGCCATCGCTCTTGGCTCTGTCGAGGTCAATGTCTGTCGGTTCTATTGAGCCTACAAGTTTAATATTTGTCTTTGCTCTTGTTACAGCAACATTCAATCTTCTTTCACCGCCTTGTTTACCAAGGGGACCAAAGTTCATAAGCATTGTTCCACGACTGTTTTTAGCGTAGCAAATGCTGAAGATGATAGTATCTCTTTCGTCACCCTGAACATTTTCAAGGTTTTTAATAAAGAAGGGTTCATCTTTATTTTCATCAAAGAACCATTCGTATTCCGGATGTTCTTCTCTGTATTCATAAAGAACCTGTTCAATGGTAGATTGCTGTTTTTCGCTAAACGCAATAATACCAAGCGACAAATCAGGGTGATTGTTAATATGGTCGATAATCAATTCAACACATTTCTTCGCTTCAGGGACATTGCATCTATCTTCATAAACACCATCAGCAACCTTATAATATTCAACACCGGTATCTGTCTTTGATATTGCACTTCCGGGGAAGGTAATGAGTTCATTTTTGTATATATGACTATTTGAAAATGCGATCAAATCCTCGTGTCTGCTACGATAATGCCAAAGAAGTGTTCTGTTAGGCAAAATGCTTGCAGTCTCTTCAAGGATTGAGTCGAAAATTTCGTCTTCGCCCTCATCATCAGCTGCATCAAATTGTCCGTCCAAGTTATTTGCACTAGATGCAAAGAAGTTGGTTGGCGGCAATTGTTTGGTATCACCTGCAATAATAACCTGCTTACTTCTGAGAATTGCACCGATAGCATCTTCGGGGAATATCTGTGATGCCTCGTCAAAAATAACCATATCAAAGTTATAGGTTTGTGCCTCTAGGAAATACGACACCGACAAA
>JAZUOL010000130.1:0-11834 GCA_045604605.1 Acutalibacteraceae bacterium
GTTTTCAGTTTTTACCAGAGAATTAAGGAGGCGTAGTTATGAAAAATAATAAGTACTTAAAATTCTTGTCGACTATTCTGGTTGCGATTCTTATAATTACAATTGCACCTATAAATGATTCAGTTGCAAGTGAAATGAAAAGCTCCGCCAACAGTATTGTTAAAACCATTGGTGAAGCGGTTGGGAATATTGATTTTAACTTTGCGCCCAAAGCTGAAGCGGCAAAGAATAGTTGTGATTATTATTGGAGCTGGCAAACTGCTACACTTACTTTTGTCGGAATAGGTGAAATTCCTGCTTATACCAAAGGAAATGCCCCTTGGAGTCAATATAAAAATGCAAGGCGCGTTATTATTTCTGACCAGCTGACATGTATTGGTGCTAACGCATTCAATGGGTTTACACAACTTGAAACTGTTGTAATAGAATCACCTGTAACATATATCGGCTCCCGGGCTTTTTGTGATTGCACATCACTAAAGAGCATTAATTTGCCCGATACGCTGGAATCAATTTCTTCCTATGCTTTCGAAAATTGTATATCATTTAAAGAATTTGTTATACCTCGTAGTGTTACTTCTGTTTCTATGGGGGTTTTGTCAGGTTGTAATATTGAAAAATTAACGGCTCCCTTTGTAGGTGGCGGACCTGACAACACAGCCTCAAACAAAACTGACCAATTGGGTCATATGTTTGGCGTAACAGAGAAAGATAATACTTATACTGTAAAAGCAAGATATGACAGTAAGAAAAATTACTATATACCTTATTCCTTAAAAAGTGTTACAATAACAAAAAATTTATATAAATATAATTTTTATAATTGCACAGGTATTGAAGAAATAATAATTGCAGATACTGTAACATCAACAGGTTATGCGAATTATTTTGCATATGGTTGCACTGCTTTGAAAAAGGTTGTTACAAGTACAAAAAAATTCAATAATGGTGTTGGAGCTGCTGCTTTCCAGAAATGTAGTGCACTTGAAAGCTTTATCATACCTGATTCAATTAAATGGATTGGTGAAGATGCATTTAACGAGTGTACTTCACTGTCTTCTGTAACTGTGCCGTCAGGTGATTTTTATATAAGACTGAGGGCTTTTGACAACACTCCATTCTGGGAAAAACAAACCGATGAATTTGTTATTATGGGTGATGGCGTTCTTGTCAGATATAATGGCACGGATACAAATGTTGTTATACCCGAAGGTGTAAAAAGAATTTGTTGCGCTTTTGAAAATAGAAGCGATATATTGAGCATTCAGTTATCTGCTGATTTAAAATATATTTCGTCAGACAGCTTTTATGGCTGCTTGGGTATAACGGAATTAGTTGTTCCTGATTCAGTTATTGAAATAGATGAAGAGGCTTTTGACGGTATGTGCAATTTAGAGCGTCTTACCATTCCGTTTATAGGAAAAAACCGTGATGTTAAGACCGATACAGAAGAAGCTCTTATTGGCTTTTGGTTTGATGAAACAACTAACAAAACTTGCAATACCTGTAAAAGTGAGTATTGTGTAAAAAGAACGCAGTACTATAAAAGTAATAAATACACCAGAATTTTTTATCAACCTAAAAAATTAAAAACTTTGGTTATTACGGATAGTATCATCCGCTCCTGGTGCTTGAAAAACTTTTTTATTGATAATCTGACAATAGGGGCAAGTGTTGATGGCCTGGAAGAATCAGCCTTTTATAATGCAGGGATAGATAATCTCTGTTTTGACCCGTTATGCACAATTGAAGAAATACCTGATTTTGCTTTTTCTAAAAATTCAATTAAAGAGGTTGTTTTGCCTGCAAGCATTAAAAAGATAGGTAGGGCATTTACGATTAATCCAATTACCTCAATAACATTAAATGAGGGCCTTGAAGAAATAGACGGTACTTTTGAGGGTATGGAAATTACATCAGTGGAGCTTCCGAGCACATTGGAAAAAATCAATGGAAGTGCATTTGCAAAATGTTCAAAGCTTTCAGAGATTTATATACCTGAAAATGTAGAAGAAATTTCAAAGAAAGCGTTTGTTGATTCGTATTTTGAATATATCTATGTTGATGATAAAAATGAGAATTTCTTTGATGAGGATGGAGTTCTGTATGATAAAGACGGTGTATTGATTGCATATCCCTCCGGCAGTACAGCAAATACATTTTTTATCAGTGACAGGGTTACATTAATACCTCTTGAGGCACAGTCTGAGTTCGTGAATATTGAGAGATTTGTTGTTGATGAAAATAATAAGCATTATTTTTCATGCGATGGTGTTCTTTATAGTAGTGCCGGAAATTTAGTGGAATATCCGAATAAAAAAACAGATACAACTTATGTTATTTGCGATAGAGTTAAAGGCATACCAAACCGTACAAATGACTATATATCTCATATTGTAGCGGTTGAGGTTTCAGAGAATAATCCTCTGTATAAATCAATCGATGGTGTTTTATATAATAAGGATGTTACAGAAATAATTTGGTATCCGCAAAAAAAAGTTGGTGATTATACTGCACCTGACACTGTTAGAAATGTGAGGAAGTATGCGTTCTGTAAAGCAAAATTAGGAAAGCTTGAATTTCCTAATGAGGTAGAGTTTGAACAAGATAGCTTGTACCAGGCTGATATGGAAGAGCTTATAGCAGTTAATTTCGAAAGAGGATTATATAATTATTTTGGCTATGAATATTGGATAAACCAGGTTTATAATCCCAAAAGCCTGAAACGGCTTGTTTTAACTAACCAAACATCCAATATTCCCAAAGATTTTGTGAATAGTTTTAGATTTGATGAAATTGAAATAAATGGAACTTTTACTCAAATTAATGAAAATGCGTTCTGGTCTGTCGAAGGATGTAGAGAGATTACATTACCTGATACCGTTGAATGCATAGGTAAGGCTGTATTTAAATATGCCGACTTTAGAAAGATTTATTGTGGGAAATCTTTAAAACGTATAGAAGCTGAAGGGTTTTTCCAAGCTTTTATTTATGATGGTGTAGAATTACCTGAAACACTTGAATATATTGGTGATGGCGCTTTTGCTCATTCACATATAAGAGAGATAAATCTGGGTGATAACATCACTCATATAGGTCGAAGTGCTTTCAGGTGCAGTGATTTAAAAAAAGCAGTAATCAGTGAAAGTTTAGCAGGTATGTCAGATGAGATTTTCTATGAATGCGACTATCTGGAAACGATTGTTATTGGTGGTGGGATTGAAAGTATAGGTGAGGTGGCGTTTGCGGGCTGCCCGGCTCTTGAAGCTGTTATTATTCCCAGTAATGTTGTTGAAATCAGTGATGATGCGTTTCTTGAATCAAATGAAGATGTTGTTATTTATTGCAACGAAGGTTCTTACGCAGAATCGTATGCAGTAAAAAACAATATTAAATACACAACTCTTGTTATTGACCCTATTGAAAATCAGACATACACAGGTAGAGAGATAAAACCTGAAATCAAGGTTTCTGCCAATAATCGTGTACTAAATGGGAACACGGAATACACCATATCTTATAAGGATAATATTGATGTCGGCTCGGCAAAGGCTATTGTAAAGGGTCTTGGAGATTTTAAGCATCTTGCAGCGACAGCTAAATTCACAATTTTGCCTAAGAGTGCAGAAGGTGTGCGAGTGCTTAGCGGTAGTTCAACATACAAACCAAATGGCGTGAAGCCCAAGGTTTATGCGTTCAGCGATGTTGAAACTCTTGTTGAAGGTCAGGATTTCGAAATATTGAACAACCCCTTGCTTAAGGGTGCAGGCGAATATAATATAGCGGTTTCTTTTATTGGTAATTATTATGGTGTGACTAATGTTACCTACACCGTTTCAAGACGGTCTATTTCCAGTACGGATATTGAATATGGCGATACTATTAAAATTACTTTCCGTGGCGAGACGCTTAAAGAGGGACGAGACTATACTGTAACAAAAGAAATTGACGAAAATGGCGATATTGTTACTACCATTAAGGGTATGGGCAACTACAAGGGTACATATTCTTATATACAAGAAGGCGATAATCAGTCAATTTTAAGTTGGTTTGAAAATCTGTTTGCTTCAATAAAACGTATGTTTGAACGATTGTTTAATATAGGTATATAAATAAAAAAGCCTCGGAGATTTATAATCTCCGAGGTGAATTTTTTGTGGAATTTATGATTGCTCTGCTTTTTTCGTTTTCTTCTCAAGCACCACTGCAACTACAAGTGCGGTGATACCTGCAACAAGCTTTCCTATGATAACAGAAACTATATGTTCATCGTTGTAGGAGAGGGTGAAGGCGAGGTGGTCGCCGAAAACGAATGCGGCAGAAACTGCAAAGGCAAGGTTCATAACTCTGCCTTTTCTGTTCATTCTGTCGGCACTTTCCATTGTGGCAATTGAGTTTGCAAGAGTTGCAATAAGACCGATAACCGAGGTGTCGTCAAGATTTAGTTTTTTACCTAATGCGGAAAGTGGCTTTCTGAGAAGTTTTGAGATAATGGCAATAAGGGGGAATGTACCTGCAAGAGTTATGCAGATTGTGAAAACGGTTGCGGCACTTTCCATAAGGGGAGCGGTATTTTTGAGAATTATTTTTCCGGTAAGGGTCTGGAAAATACCCAAAGCAAGACCGCAGGTGATTAGAATTGAAATGAATTTTCCAAAAACCGAAAAGATTTTAATTGTGATTTCGGGGAATTTCAAAAGTCCGATTATAATGATTACGGAAATAAGAATTGCAGGGGCAAGGTTTATTAAAACGGTAAGGGAATTAATTCCCATTACAAGACCTGAAACGAAGCAACCTACGGGAATTGTACTGATACCGCAGAGAAGTCCTAAAAGAACATCGTTATGATGTTCTTTTTTTGATGACTGAAGAGCAACGGGGATTGTAAATGAAATTGTAGCACCTAACATTGATGCAACGCAAAGCCCGTGGAATGAGCCTAAAAGAGAGTCTGTTGCTACGGAATCTGCAAGAGCTGCGCCACCCATATCGTTTGCAATCAAAATACCTGCCAGTGCGCTTGGGTCAAAGCCGAAAAGATTTGCCACGGGAGTTATTACAGGTAAAAGCAAGTCTGCAAGGGCAGGGGCGATAGTCATCATACCAAGCATTGAAAGGGAAAGAGGACCAAGAGTTGTTATGCCCTTTTCAAACTCGTCACCTAATTTAAGGCGGTTACCAAATATTTTATCAATTGCACCTATTACGGCAAACACAGCCATTATTGTTGCAAGAATTTCTGCCAAAATATCACCTACATATTTAGCGATTAGCAATTAGCAATTAGCTGTTAGTTATTAACTATCTGCTATCTGCTATTTGCTATTTGCTATCCGCTTTTATTTCTTCTTAACTTTATTAAGCATTGCGTTTACTTCGAGGATTTGTTCTTTTGAGAACTTATTTCCTGTCATTGAGAAGGTACGCTTAACGGTAAAGCCTTTAACCATACCTAACAAAGATTTAAGCATATTCATATTAATCTTACCAAAGCTGAAGCCCATAACCTCGGGTTTGCCGCTCTTTGAACCCTGTGACATAACGTTCTTAAAGAGCATAAGGAGCTTGAACATAGCAATTTTACCCTTTAAGGTACTCATAATATCGCCTATGGTATCGTTAATTGAATAGTAGCCAACGGGAGTGTTGATTTCAAACCAGTTAATAACCTGATTTTCTTCTTTCATAATGTAATCTTCGTTAGGTGTATCAACCTTGTTGATTGTTGCAGTATCTGTAAGGTCACCTGCTTTAACCTCGAGAGTTGATGTGCCTTGGTTTTTAACATCGAAATAGAAGAAGGGAAACTGACCTTTTTTCTGCTTGCCAACACTTTCACCGTTACGGAAAAGCTCAACCTCATCGCAGTTTGAATATACAGTAACTCTTGTTACATCTTCAACTCTGTCAATGTATTTCTTTGAGCAGATGTGAACCATTGGTTCGGGGTTGAGCCAAGCCTTGTAAGCATAGAAGGAGACTTTCTTATACTGACGGTCAAAGGTTACAAGACCCTTGTGGTTCATACCGTTTTCGCCACCCTCTGCACGAGCATCGGCAGCAAAGTCAAACATATTCCAGACGTGTGTTGCCCAGATATAAGGACGAACTGCGATTTGTTTGATAAGCTCCTCGTGGTAATATGCCTGATATTCTTCCGTGTAATCACCCTGAGTGGGAGTAGATGTGTGCCAGTCAAGAGCCTCGCAACCGTATTCGCTTAAGCCGATTGCTTTGTTGGGATATTTCTTATGGAAATCATCAAACCATTTGCCGTTCATTTCTGTTGAACCGCCATACCAACCGAAATAGTGGTTATAGGAAAGTACATCGCTGATATGAACATATTCGCTGTCCATTGAGCACATTGTAACAGTTGCAATAGTGGTAAGTCTTGTTTTGTCCATCTTATGAACCAGATCGTTTAAGTCCTTGTGATTTTTAATAAGATGGGGGTTATCTGCACCGGCAATTGTGATTTCGTTTGAAAGTCCCCAGAAGCAGATTGAAGCGTGGTTATAGTTCTGAGAAACAAGCTCTTTCATCTGGCTTATGGTGTTATCATAGCCATTTTCCATATGACAGGAGATATAGGGGATTTCTGCCCAGATTACAAGACCCTTTTCATCGCAAAGGTCATAGAATTCCTGAGCGTGCTGATAATGAGCAAGGCGGATTGTTGTAGCACCAACCTCAAGAATTAAATCAATATCTCTCTTGTGGTCTTCAAGGGTGAGGGCGTTACCTTTTTCGGGATAGTCCTGATGGCGAGAAACACCACGAAGTGCATATTCCTCACCATTAAGAATGAAGCCTTTTTCAGGGTCAACGCTGAATGTACGGCAACCAAAACGGGTTGAAACAGAATCAAGCTCTGCACCGTCTTTTTCAAGAACTGCAATTAATGTATAAAGGTGGGGGTCTTTTCTACCATTCCAGAGATGAACATTTTCGATGACGAAATTAACCTTTGTATCTGCGGTTGTAGTTTCTGCAACAACAGCTTCACCATCAAGAATTTTGTATGTAATTGTTGCACCGTCTGCATTTTTAACGAATGTTTCAACAGTAACATCTGCATTGTTACCTTTTACTGTGGGAGTTACCATAACACCGGGTGCGCCGTAGTAATCAAGGTCAAAATGAGCGGAGGGAACGCTAAGGATTTTAACACCTCTGTAAATACCACCATAGAAAGTGAAGTCTGCATTCTGAGGATAAACTCTGTCGTTAGGTGAGTTATCTGCAGAAACTGCAAGTATATTTGTATCTTCAATTTTATCTGCAGGGATTTTTACTCTGAAACGGGAATAACCGCCATGATGAACGAGAAGAGAAACACCGTTCCAGAAAATTTCTGCAGAAGAGTTTACTGCGTCAAATTCAAGATAGTTTTCTTCACCTGTAAGCTCTTCCTTTGAGATTTCTTTAAAGTAGTAGCATTTCTGGCGTTTGTAGTCGTTACCGCCGTCCTGACCGTCCTTGCCATTCCATGTGTGAGGAAGAGTAAGTGTTTCTGCTCCTTCGGGAAGTGTTGCAGGGTTTTGCTTTTCATTCATTGTAAAAAGCCAGTTTTCGTTAATCCATTTAACTGTTCTCATTTTTTCTTTCCTTTCAAAAAAATTCTGAATTATAATTTACTTCTTATTTTACTGAAGATTTTAACTTTTTGTTTTGATGGAGCGAATAGGAAGAGGAGAGGGAATATTTCAAGTCTTCCGAAAAGCATATCGGCAATTAAAACAAGCTTTGAGAGAAAGCTGAATTCTGAATAATTTCCTATTGCGCCAACCATATTCAAACCGGGACCTATGTTATTAAGTGTTGCAATAACAGAGGTAGTTGTTGTTGCGAAATCAAAATTATCAAGTGAAACCACAAGCACAGAAGCTCCAAATATCATTGCATAAATGAAGAAATATGCAAAGGTGTTGCGGATTGTTTCGTCGCTTACTCTGTTACCGTCAAAGGTGATTATTTTAACGCTTCTCGGGTGGGAGATACGGCGGAATTCACGCCTTGAGCTCTTTAAAAGAAGAATTACACGTGAAACTTTAAGTCCGCCACCGGTACTGCCGGCACAAGCACCTACACACATAACTGCAAGCATAATCATTTTGCTCAGCTCAGGCCATTGGTTAAAGTCAACGGTAGAGTAGCCCGTTGTTGTCATAACAGAGCTTACCTGGAAAGCAGAATGGTGAAGAGCTTCACCGAAGCTTGAAAACATATCTTTTATGTTAATCGCAATAACAACTATCGCTGAAAGCATTATTGCAAGGTAAGTCCATACCTCTTCGCTTTTGAAAGCATCCTTGAACTTTTTGCAAAGAAGAAGAAAATAAAAGTTGAAATTAATTCCGAACAATGTCATGAACACAGTTATAACACCTTGGCAGAAAGGGGAATATGAAGCGATACTTGTGTTGAGCACTCCAAAACCACCTGTACCCGCTGTACCAAAGGATATTGTTACGCTTTCAAAAAGGGACATACCGCCTGCAAGAAGCGTTAATATCTGAATTATAGTCAGTGTGATATAAATACTATAAAGAATTTGCGCAGTTTTGCTTGATTTCGGCACGAGCTTTGAAACATTAGGTCCGGGGCTTTCCGCTTTCATAAGATGAAGGTCACCGCCGCCACCGGCAAGAGGAAGAACCGCCATCATAAAAACAAGAACACCCATACCGCCAATCCAATGGGTAAAGCTTCGCCAGAAAAGCATTGATTTTGAAAGTGCTTCAACGTCAGTGAGTATACTTGAGCCGGTTGTGGTAAAACCCGAAACTGCTTCGAAAACTGCATCAAGGTAGCTGGGGATTTCTCCACTGATATAAAAAGGGAGTGCTCCGAAAAGACTCATTAAAACCCAACCGAGAGATACTATTATAAGTCCGTGACGGGCGTAGATTGTTTTGTCTTTCGGTTTCATCGCAACGCACACAAGTCCTGTTGCAATAAGAATTCCGATTGTTATAAGAAAGCTTTTTATAACGGCTTCACCGTATATAAGAGCAACAATTGCAGGCAAAGCTAAAAGTCCTGCTTCACATAAAAGCAATATACCAAGTATATATGCTATCATTCTTCTGTTCATAATTGCATTCCTTATTTCAAAATATCATCAAGTCGGGTAAGGCGTTCAGAGGTTGTAACAACAACTACGGAATCGCCCTCTTTCAAAACATCTGTACCGCGAGGAATGATTACCTCGCCGTTTCGGGTAATTGAGCCTAAAAGAATATTTTTTCTAATATCTAAATATTGAATCTGATGGTTTACCAATCGGCTTTCTGCGGTAACCTTAAATTCAATTGCCTCAACCTTATTGTTAATAATTCTGGTGATTTTTTGAACGTCACTTACACCGCCTCGTGCAGTTTTTGCACGAACATGCTTGAGAATTATACTTGCTGTTGTGAATTTTGGGTAAACAACGCTGTCTATATCAAGAGTTTCAATAACCTCACGGAAAAGTGTGTGGTTAACTTTTGTAATTGTTTTAATATTGGGTGATGTGTTCTTTGCGAAAAGAGAAAGAACAATGTTTTCTTCGTCAATACCTGTAAGGCAACAGAAAGCGTCAGCTTCAAGAAGACCCTCTTCAAGAAGAAGTGAACGATTTGTGCCATCACCGTGAACAACATTGATATTGTTAAGAGTACTGCTCAGATTCAGAGCGGTTTCAAGGTCTTTTTCAATAATAGTTGTGCAAACATTCAGGTGACTAAGAGCTTTTGCAAGGTAAAGGGCGATTTTACCGCCGCCGATAATCATAATGTTTTTAACATCACTTGTGCGGTAGCCGATTTGCTTGAAAAAGTCAGGAGCAGTTTTTGCAGGGGTGAGAACGGCTACTGTATCGTTTTCCTGAATAACAAAATCACCTGTTGGGATGAAAACATCTTTACCGCGCATAATAGCACAAACAAGAGCCTGTGTTTTGATTTTGGAGAATGAATCCTTAATTGCTTTGTTGGTTAATAAGCAATTTTTATGGGCAACAAAGCTCAAAAGGTCAACCTTGCCGTGACCAAAAATATCAACATTTCGTGCAGTGGGGAATTTTAAAATGCGCTGAATTTCCGCTGCCGCTTCTCTTTCAGGGTTAATAGCAAGAGCAAGTCCCAGGTCTTCCTTTAAAAGACCAACATCCTTACTGTATTCAGGGTCGCGAACTCGGGCTATGGTGCTTTTGGCACCAAGCCTCTTGCCAAGAAGACAGCAGTAGATATTAAGCTCATCGCTACCTGTAAGGGCAATAAGCAAATCACATTCTTCAATTCCTGCATTCTGAAGAACTTTGCGAGTTGCACCATCACCGATAATGCCGATAACATCAATGTCCTGAAGAGTGTCGTTTATAACACCTTCGTTAGTGTCAATAATGGTAACATCGTGCTCTTCCTGGGAAAGCTGTTCTGCAACTGTATAGCCAACCTTTCCCATACCAACTACAATAATGTTCAAAAAAATAGCCCCTTTCGACCCATTTTAATTCACTATACATTATAGTAGGTTTGTACTGATAAAGCAATAAAATTATACTATTATATATTACCGAAATTTAAAGATAAAATCTGTGCAAGATTTTAATTAGTTAGGAGTGAGGAGTGTTGAGGAAGCTACGCTTCCAAACAATTTAGATGCCAGCTACCAGATGCCAGAATGTAGGGAACGGTCTTGACCGTTCCGTAAAAATTAACTGTAGAATAAAGTTAAAGTATTGCGAAGCCTATCCTTCTTTTTTCGTGAAATGAAAAAGGAGGGGGGACCATTGCCAATGGCAATGGTGGGTGGTACAAAAATAAACTCCTCAAAACACTTGATTTTATCTGATTTATAATGTATAATCCTTTTTGCACTTTGCACTTTGCACTTTGCACTTAATAACGAGATGTGGCTCAGTTTGGGGACGTTTCCGAGCGCCGCCGGTGGCGGATGCAGCGAGGAATAAGGAGTGGCGCAATAAGGAGTATCGCGAAGTGAACAACGAGCGAGACGACTATATTGCAACAGGAAGAGCGCGACCTTCGGGACGAAAATTTTTTCGCAAGAAAAAACGTCCAATTCAAAATTTAATATCTATTTCGGGGTGTGGCTCAGTTTGGTAGAGCGCTTCGTTCGGGACGAAGAAGTCGGGTGTTCGAATCACCTCACTCCGACCAAGAAAGAACAGATAGCATCAGTTATCTGTTCTTTTCTTTTGCTAAAGAATGTTGGAAGGTGATTCGAACACCACTCGGCGAAGCCGAACACAATCGGTTGTTCGCAAAGCGAACGCAAGGCAGAGCCTTGCGAATCACCTCACTCCGACCACGGAAGAACAGATAGCATCAGTTATCTGTTCTTTTCTTTTATTGCTTTAGCTGTTGATTGGTGATATAATCAACTCGACAAACTTGAATTTAGCGGAGGTATATGTCATATGAGTATAAGTGGATTAAGCTGTATTTTCCCTTCTCCAGACATAAAGAAAACAGCGGGATTTTATGTATCAAAGCTGGGCTTCAGAGCAGTTGAATATCTGAAGAGTACAGAACCGCATATCTGCCTTTATAGAGACGATATAGAAATCATTTTGTTGCAAGCAAATACAAATAACGTTTTACCTAATAGAACCTTGTACGGATATGGTTATGATGCCTATTTATATACAGGAAACCAAGAGTTACTTGAAAAAGAACTTATCGAAAAAGAAGTTATATTCATTAAACATCTGCACACAACCGATTATCAGAATAGTGAGTTTGTTATTGAAGATATAGATGGACGTTGGTTAGCATTTGGATTGAAGATAAAAGACTAACTTCTCTGTTAAACAAATT
>JAZUOL010000131.1:0-37920 GCA_045604605.1 Acutalibacteraceae bacterium
GCGGGACTGGATGCGGATACGGTCATCCTTTCGCCCATGAGCCACGCAGGATATTATCCCGGCGGTAAGGTGATGACCATGAAGGTGGTCTTTGAAAAAGACACCTACCGTCTGCTTGGTGCGCAAATTGCGGGATACGAAGGCGTAGACAAGCGTATCGACGTACTCGCTACCGCCATCCGTGCAGGAATGAAGGCAACCGACTTGAAGGATCTTGACCTTGCGTATGCACCGCCTTATTCTTCGGCTAAGGATCCCGTAAATATGGCGGGATTTATGATCGATAACATCGCAAATGGTGTACTGAAACAGTGGCATCTTGAGGATGCATACAAACTGCCCCGTGACGGAAGTGTAACGCTTCTTGATACAAGAACTGTTTGGGAGTATAGTCAAGGTCACATTGAGGCATTCAAGAACATCCCCGTTGACGAGCTGAGAGAACGGCTTGATGAAGTAGAAAAAGACAAGCCTGTGTACGTGATCTGTCAAAGCGGTCTGCGAAGTTACATCGCAAGCCGTATTTTGGAAGGTAACGGCTATACTGCATATAACTTTGCCGGAGGCTTCCGTTTTTATGATGCGGTAACAAACGACCGTGCGCTGATTGAGCGTGCAACTGCCTGCGGAATGGATAACTGATTAAAAAGTAAATGTCCGCCGTGCGTTTTGCGTCGGCGGACATCGTTTACTCGTCGCTTAGTTTCTGTAACTTGGGTTTGTCGGTAAGTTCAATTGTACCGCGGGAGAGCTTGACCATGCCTTCGTTCTGGAAATATTTAAGCATTCGGGTGATGACCTCGCGGTGAGAGCCAAGGTGACTCGCAATGGTCTCATGTGTTATTTTCAGCGTGTCGCTGTCCTCGATAGCGGATTCTTCCAAAAGGAAGGCGGCAACGCGTTTGTCAAGGCTTTTCCACATAATTTGCTCAATAAGCCACATCACATCGGAAAAGCGGGTGGCCATCAGTTCATTTGTGTAGTTCGCTACGGGTGCGGACTCGGCCATAATATTCTGATAGACTTCTACCGGAATGATCCAAAGGTCAGTGTCCTTTTCGGCCTCAATGGTGATGTCAAACTGAATAGAGCGCATCATACAGGATGCGGAAAACAGACACATATCCCGATCAAACAGACGGTAAATGGTGATTTCCCGTCCTTCATCGGAGAAAATATAAGCGCGAAGCTGACCGGACTTTACCAGCAAGAGCCCTGTGCAGTCATCTCCGCCGTTGTGGATCACCGTTCCTTTTTTTACCGTGCGGGTGATCAATGAACTGAGTATATGTCCTTGGTGAACAGAGTTTAATTTATTCCATATGGGGAAATAGTTTTGAAATTCCATATAATCCATCCTACCCTTATCCGCTTGTAAGTACGGAGCATATAAGGAATATGTTTTTAATTTATTATACACGATTTTCTCCGAAAATTCAATACGAATATGATTGATTGTAATTTAGTTATAGATATCTTTTAGATTCAAACCATAAAATTTGCAAATTAACGAACTGTGGTTCAGAATTGGGTAGTAAGGCAAAAAATTCCTGTTCGCAAGAACAGGAATTTTTTTATCCAAGCCGAGAGGCTTGGTATATCATTACGCTTTAGCGTGTATATCATCACAGGAAGTGTGCATAACTGTCGGCTTGATGATATACAAAACTGCGTTTTGATGATATGCAATTTCTTGCGGAATTGATGATATACAATGCTTCGCATTGATTTTTTATGGACCCCCGCACCCGTTTGTAATTATATATCTGGTGTGATATAATCATATTAACATATTTGAATTTAATGAACAGGTGATACCATGAGTAAAAAGAAGATTGAGAAAAAATCTAATTGGACCCCACCAAAAGAATATAAAACTTACTTTTATGCTTCGTCTGATGATGTGTTTAAAGCAAAGCATCCCATCGGATATATGTTTTTAGTTGTGTTAGGAATAACAGTATTGTTATTGCCTGCAATTGTGTTTTCTGTGTTTGTAGGAAAGGAAAGCGGATGGGCTATTCTTGGTTTTGCAGGAGGGTTCGTCTTCGGAATAGGGTTATTTAATTTTGTTGCTATTATAATCAAACAATACTTAGGCCATTGGGTGAGCATCGTATCTTTTTTAGTTGGTGGAATTATGATGCTGATAAGTTGGTTTTTGTGTAGATAGATATTTTAACAATTTCCAATTTGTTGAGTTGTTTTTATAAGCACCTATTTGATTTATGACAAAAATAAGTTCTAAATTAATATTTATATTTTTCTCAAAAAACTGTTGACAAATTTAACTAAATAGTGTATATTTATGTCCGTTGCGAATGAGCAACCTTTTGGGAGCATAGCTCAGCTGGGAGAGCATCTGCCTTACAAGCAGAGGGTCATAGGTTCGAGCCCTATTGTTCCCACCAAAAGGTGGCCCGGTAGTTCAGTTGGTTAGAACGCTAGCCTGTCACGCTAGAGGTCGACGGTTCGAGCCCGTTCCGGGTCGCCACTTTTTTTTGCCTCTGTAGCTCAGTTGGTAGAGCAGAGGACTGAAAATCCTCGTGTCGTTGGTTCGATTCCGACCGGAGGCACCATGGATGAGTCGATTTCGGCTCATCCATTTTATATGCGGATGTAGCTCATCTGGTAGAGCGCCACCTTGCCAAGGTGGAGGTAGCGAGTTCGAGCCTCGTCATCCGCTCCATAAAAGAAACAACCTGAAAGGGTTGTTTCTTTTTTTATCCATTGCAAAAGCAATGGTATATCATCAGCCGTAAGGCTGTATATCATCAAGGGCGACATTGTCGCCCTTGTATCTCATCACCGGAGGTGTATAAAGCTTTCGCAATAATGATATACAACTTCTTGCGAAGTTGATGATATGCAAATCATTTGGATTTGATGATATACAACGGCAAGCCGTTGATTTGTTGAGGTATTTTATCTTATATGTACTAACTGTGTTGAATAAATCAGTAGAAAATATTATAATTCAATTAAGAGGTGATTTTTGTGAATAACTTAAGAATTGTTTCAATTGCTTTATTAATTGTTTTGCTTTTTTCTTCTTGCAATATAACAAAAAACGAAAGCGAGCATCAAGAAATAAAGAACGAGATTATTTCATATAACGAGGATGAAATGTTTAGAATTTCTTTAGCTGAAGCAGGGCTTGAAAATGTTTTTATTCAAAAGTCAACAGGATTTGAAAAAATAGATAATGAATCAGATTGGTGTCAGGTGTTTATTTTAGGTGATGACCGATTTGAACAATCAAAACCTTGTGATTATTATTTAGCTATATTGAGTGGGGAAAAGGTATATTTAAAAGATTTAGCTGAATGGGAAAATCAAATGTCTTATGGCATAAAACTTGAATTGTGTGATTTTGATGGCGATGGTGATAAAGAAATATTATTGCAACAAACAGTTGCTATGAGTGGTGGAGCGGGTCAATACTTGTCTCGCGTTTTAGATTTTGAAAATTATGAATTTACTGAATTGTTTTCCGATTCTCAAGCACTATATAACGGTAATAACAAAACTACAGGCTTTTTAATAGAGATTTTAAAAGGTAATAAATATAAAATCAGTAATAGCATTACCGATTATAATAAAATATTTGATTTTAAAAATAAGCCTGAAAAGTATCTTAAGGGGTTATATGATGAGAACGGAGAAGTGATTGAACGAAAAATTTTAGTTGACAGTTTCTTTGATTTTACCCCCCAAGATATAGATAATGATGGTGTCTATGAAATTGTTTGCCGTCAGTATGTTTCTTTAATTGATCATTCAGACCATTTAGGAAACGCTAAAACGATTCTTAAATTTAATAATAAAACCGCTTCGTTTGAAATAATAGATGCTGAGTTTGAGCCTTATGAGGAGTGATAATTTATTTATATACAGTTGAAAACATAAAACTTCTATGATATAATTTTAACATAATTTATTATTTTAGTTTTGGGGTGTGTTTTTATGGCTAATTGGATTGATAACAAAACAGTAATCCTTACCGGTGCTTCAAGCGGTATTGGTAAAATGCTTGCGGAAAGACTTATGAAGGAGCATAACTGTAAGGTAATTGGTGTTGCAAGAAGCGAAAAGAAAATGCTTAACTTTGTTGAAGAGCTTGGGGATTATGCAAAGCTGTTTACATATAAGCTTTTTGATGTTTCAAGCTATGACAATTGGCAGAGCTTCCACGATTGGCTTGTTAAAAACGACATAAAGCCCGATGTTCTTATTAATAATGCAGGTGTTCTTCCTCGTTTTGACAGACTTATGCACTATTCAAAGGAAGAAATTGACGAGTCAATCAATATTGACTTCTATTCTGCAGCATATTCATCACAGATTATGCTTCCACTTCTTCTTAAAAGTGAAACTCCTGCAATTGTAAATGTTGCTTCATCTGCAGCACTTATGGCTCTTGGTGGTACCGCAATGTACTCTGCAAGCAAAGCAGCTGTAAAGGGTCTTACAGAGGCTATGAGAGAGGAACTCAGAGGCGAGGCATATATTGGTCTTGTTTGCCCCGGGTTTACCAAAACAGATATTTTCAGAAATCAGGGCGAAACTAACGGTATGGACCTTATCAATATGGTTTCAACACCTTGTGACAAGGCAGTAAATAAAATCCTTAAAGGTATTCTTAAAAAGAAATCATATATTGTTGTTGGCTTTGACGGTAACGCAATGGGCAGATTTAACAGACTTATGCCTGTTCAGGGTTCAAGACTTTTCTGCGCATTTATCAAGGCATTCAAAATTGACCTTTTCGCTTCAACCTACGGTTACGAAAAGAAAGGCGATAAAAAATAATTTTAAGGAGCATTTCTTCACGGAAGTGCTCTGATTTTTTTGATAAAATTTCAAAAATTATTCCGAAAAAAATTGAAGTTTTCTTATTTGTAAAAATAACCAAAAATTGCTTGCAAAATTCAGTCAACAATTCAATAATTTTTGTTGAATTTAAAAACTAAAGTGCTATAATAACCTTGAAAAAATTGTGAATCCGGTGATTTAATGAATCATAATATTTTAGGTATAGTAATTTCAACAGTAATAGGTGTAATTGTTGCATTTTTAAATTATTTTTTATCTAAAACAGTTCTTGTAAAAATGCCTGATAAATATTCTGTTGTAACAGTAATAAGGCAGGTTTTTCAGGTTGGTTTTCTTGTCCTTGTTTACTTTATCAGCAATAGAATTGAAAATGTTAATTCAACACATTTACTTGTTGGTGCGGTTCTCGGTATGACAGTTCCGATGCTTTTCTTTACTAAAAAGCTTGTGTCTGTTAATAGTAATATCTCTAAGACAAAAGCTGGGGAGGGGGATGAAAATGGGTGAGAAATCCGAAGTAATTATTAAGTTTTTCGGTATATTTGATGTAACCGGTGAAGTTGTTACAATGTGGATTATACTTGGTATTTTAACTGTAATTTCCTTAATCGTTAAGTTTAATCTTAAAGAACGCCCCGGCAAATTTCAAAATATAATTGAAACTGGCGTTGAATATCTTGATAATTTCTTTACTGATATTCTCGGGAAAAAGAAAGCGAGAAAATATTTTACGTTCCTTGCTTCACTTTTTATCTTTATTATTTTCTCAAACTATTCCGGTATGATTCCCGGTGTTGGGCTTACTGATTATGTAAAAGCACCTACGGCATCTCTTTCTGTTACGGCAGGTCTTGGTATACTGACCTTCCTTTTCTTGCAGATTTCAGGTCTGCGCCATAATGTGAAGCATTATTTTAAACGCTTTGTTATGCCGATGTTTTTTATGCTGCCCCTTTTAATTCTTGATGAATTTATTAAGCCTGCATCTCTTGCTTTGAGGCTTTACGGTAACATATTCGGTGAAGAAATGGTAACAGAGGAGCTTTATCATATTTTTCCCATAGGCGCACCTGTTGTAATGATGGTGCTTTCACTTTTGTTCTGTTCATTACAGGCTATGGTTTTCACAATGCTTGTATCAATATATTTAGAAGAAGTAACTGAAGATTAATTATTTTAAAGGAGTAATTTATATGACAAATTCAGCAATTATCGCAAACGCAGCAGCAATCGCAATCGCAATAAGCACTCTTGGTCCATCAATTGGTCAGGGTATTACTGCAAAATCAGCAATGGAAAGCATTGCCCGCCAGCCTGACGCTGCAAAGGATATCCGTTCAACTCTTATTATCTCACTTGCTCTTATGGAGGCCCTTACTATCTATGGTCTTCTTATTGCATTTATGCTCATTTCAAAAATCTGAGGAGTAGATTATGAATATACAGCCATCTGTTATAGTCTGGACTGTGATTTGCTTTCTTCTTCTGATGGTTATACTCAAAAATCTTCTTTTCAAGCCTGTACTTGAGGTTCTTGATAAACGCAAAGATAAGATAGATTCTGCGGAGCAAAAGCTTCGCGATATTGAAAGTATATCTGCAGAGAATGAGCGCCGTATGGCAGAAGAAATTGCACGTGCCGAGGCTGAAAGTGTTGTTCAGGCAAAAGCCAAGGTACTCGAGATACAGTCACAAGGTAAAAAAGAGATTGAAAACGCCCAGAGAAAATGTCTTTCGGATATTGAAGAATACAGGAAGGATATAAAAGGCGAGTATGAAAAGATAGTTTATTCCGTTGCGCCTAAAATGGAAACTGCAGCGGCTATTTTTGCAAAAAACATAATCTCTGACAGGATTTGATTTTATGGAAATACAATATGTTGTTATTAACTTTCTTATTCTTGTTGCCATTCTGATTTTGGTTGGAAGAAAAACCGTTAAAAGAATTTTTGGTGGCAGATATGAAAGAATAAACAGTGAACTCGACAGGGCAGATGAAATAGAAAAAATGCCTATGCCGGTTTTGGAGAACCCTTCTGCTGATGCTATTGTTGTTGAAAACAGTGAAGATGTAGCTAAAGCGGAAGGTCTTGTTGCGGAAAAAATTTCGGCAATTGAAGCTTTTGAGGAGAGAGAAAAAAGCGAAATTCACCGAAATATGATTGAAGATGCCCGGAAAGAGCTTTATTCCGTAATGAAAGAGCATGTAACCGAACTTTTCTCCTACGAAAAATATATTAATGAATTGAAAGCGCTTGACAGGCAGGTTATTGATGAAATTTTAAAAAGAATTTCCCTTACACCCGGTGACATGGCTTACCTTAAGCATCACGATGTTCTCTATGTTACCCTTACCTCTGCATATCCTCTCTCTGAAGATATAGTTAAAGAGGTTGACAGAGTTACTAAAGAGATGCTTTCTGCTGTTGGTGGTAAAACTTCATTGTGGGTTCTTGAAGACCCCGCGCTTATTGGTGGACTTCGTCTCAGAATTGGTGATACTGTTTATGACAGTACGGTTGCAGAGGAATTATATCAATTTGGAAAAAGTCTTAATCATGAACCCATAATGCATGATGATACGATTGGTCATCTTATTCAGGAATTTATCCAAAGAGCAGAGGAGTTCAAGCCTCGGATTTATCAGTATCAGCTTGGTAGAGTTATGACTGTTTCCGATGGTATATGCTGGATGGATGGTCTTGCCGATATTATGTATGGCGAGGTTGTTGAATTTGAATGTGGTGAAAGCGGTATGGTTCTTGATATTCAACAGAACCGCATCGGTTGTGTCATTTTTGGTGATTTTGAGCATATTGAAAGTGGCAGTCGTGTAAGGCGAGTAGGAAAAATTGCCTCTGTACCCGTTGGTGAGAGCCTTTTAGGCAGAGTTGTTGATGCTACGGGTAATCCTATTGATGCAATGGGGTATCTTTCTTATAAGCAGACAAGACCAATTGAATTTAAAGCCCCCGGTATTCTTGACAGAGCCCCTGTTAATGAACCGCTTCACACAGGTATCAAGGCGATTGATGCCCTCGTTCCTATCGGTAAAGGTCAAAGAGAGCTTATTATCGGTGACAGGCAAAGTGGTAAAACAGCCATTGCAATTGATACAATTATTAATCAAAAGGGTAAGGGTACCTTCTGCATCTATGTTGCTATAGGTCAGAAGGATACACTTGTGGCAGAAATTAAAGAAAAGCTTCAGGCACATGGAGCTATGGAATATACAACTATTATTGCGGCTCCTGCATCAGCTTCTGCAGCACTTCAGTACATTGCGCCTTTTGCAGGCGCGGCTATGGCTGAATATTTTATGTATGAAGGTAAGGATGTGCTTATTGTTTATGATGACCTTTCAAAGCATGCTGTAGCTTATCGTGAGCTTTCACTTCTTCTTCACAGACCATCAGGTCGTGAGGCTTACCCCGGAGATATTTTCTATCTTCATTCAAGACTTCTTGAAAGAGCAGCTCATATGTCAGAAAAATTTGGCGGTGGCTCTATTACTGCCTTGCCTATTATAGAAACTCTGGCCGGTGATATTTCTGCCTATATTCCTACCAATGTTATATCAATCACTGACGGTCAGATTTTTCTTGATTCAGAGCTTTTCAACGAGGGCCAGCGTCCTGCAATCAATGTTGGTCTTTCTGTTTCACGTGTTGGTGGAGCGGCACAAACTCCTTCAATGAAAAAGGTTTCTTCTTCTCTTCGTACACGTCTTGCTCAGTACAGAGAATTGGCTGAATTTATGCAGTTTGGCTCCGATATTGACGATGATACCAAGAAAACTCTTGCTTCAGGCAGACTTCTTACTGAGGCACTCCGTCAGGCAAGGTATGCACCAATTGAAGACTATTTGCAGACGATTCTCATTTTTGCGGTCAGTGAAGGCTATGCTGATAAAATTTCTCCTGATGATATGGAAAAATTTGAATGTGAGTTATATAAATTCTTCTGCGAGGAAAGGTCTGAATTAACTCAAAGGGTTAAATCAGCAACGAAATTTGATGATGAACTTAGAAATTCACTTAAAGAGGCCTTAAGTGAATTTGCTGAGAGGTTGTAGTATGGCAACAGTTCAAAGCTTAAAGAAAAAATTGCGGACTATTCGCTCAACAGTTAAGCTGACTCGGGCTATGAAAACTGCTTCCACAGTTAAATTTTCTAAGCTTAACGGGATTTATTCTGAATATCAGAATTATGCAGATGAATATATGCATTTATATAAAAAATATTGCAGTCAGTTTAATTCGGCTTTTGCCTGTAATAATCCTGATGCACCTTGCTGCTATGTTGTACTTGCATCAAATAAGGGCTTGTGCGGAAATTTGAACACAGAGCTTTTTAATTTCTTTTGCAGTATTGAAGAGAAAGGAATTGTTGTTTCATGCGGTAAAGAAGCAACGGATTATTTTGAAAAGAAGGGTATTGAAATTAATAAGAGTTTCACTTTAAATGATGTGCCTGAATATGAACAAGTAAAGGAAATTTTTGAATATCTGTGCCTGTTATTGAGGGAAGGTAAAATTTCCTCAATTAAAACAGTTTACCCTGAGTATATCAATATTATTAAGCAAAAACCTGTTTGCAAGCCCTTGCTTACTTCGGTGGATTGTCAGGATGATACCTGTGATGTGCTCTTTGTTCCCGATAAAGAAACTGTTATTAAGAATATGGCGGATAAAATTTTAATTTCAATTCTTTATAAGCGAGTTATAGAAGCGGCACTCGGTACGCAGGCCGCAACGCTTACTGCAATGCGTTCGGCTTATGACACTGCTTGCGAATACAGTGAAATTTTAGAAACAGAAATGAACAGAAAACGTCAGGGTCAGGTTACGGCTGATGTTTTAGAAACCGCATCTGAATTTAGTATGGAGGGTGATGTATAGTATGGCTGAAGGTTCCGTTGGTATGGTCCAGAGAATTACAGGTCCTGTTGTTGATATTTTGTTTTCCGCAAATGAGATACCTGATATTTTTAATGCCATAAAAATCGAAGTCAATGATGAAATATACACCCTTGAGGTTTCTCAGCATCTTGGTAATGGTGAGGTCAGATGCATTTCAATGAACCCCACCGATGGAATGTCAAGAGGTATGCAAGCAATTGATACCGGTGAACCTATTAAAATTTCTGTGGGTGAGGAAACTCTCGGCAGAATGGTTAATGTTACCGGTATGCCGATTGACCGTGGAGAAAGGATAGAAACAGAGCACAAATGGCCTATACACCATTCAGCACCACCTTTTGCTGAAATAGTTTCTTCTAATGATATTCTTGAAACTGGTATTAAGGTTATTGACCTTATGACACCCTATATTAAGGGCGGTAAAATTGGTCTATTTGGCGGTGCGGGTGTCGGCAAAACAGTTCTTATTATGGAGTTAATCCGTAATGTTGCCTTTGAACACGATGGCTACTCGGTTTTTGCAGGGGTTGGTGAACGCTCCCGAGAGGGTAATGACCTTTGGAATGAAATGAACCAGTCCGGAGTAATTGATAAAACTGCTCTTGTTTTTGGTCAGATGAATGAAACTGCCGGAGCAAGACTCCGTGTTCCGCTTGTGGGACTTACAATGGCTGAATATTTCCGTGAAAAAGCCCACAAGGACGTTCTTTTGTTTATTGACAATATTTTCAGATTTACTCAGGCAGGTAGTGAGGTTTCCGCTCTTTTAGGCAGAATGCCTTCTGCAGTTGGTTATCAACCGACACTTGCTTCTGAAATGGGTAAGCTACAGGAAAGAATTGTTTCAACGGGTAATGGCTCAATTACCTCGGTTCAGGCTGTTTATGTTCCTGCTGATGACCTTACTGACCCTGCTCCTGCTTCAACCTTCTCTCATCTTGATGCAACAACTGTTTTGTCAAGAAAGATAGTTGAGCTTGGTATTTACCCTGCAGTTGACCCGCTTGACTCTTCTTCCAGAGCTCTTGCCCCTGATTTTGTAGGTGACAGGCATTATAAAACTGCAAAAGAAACCCAGAGAATTTTGCAAAAATATGCTGAGCTTCAGGATATTATAGCTATTTTAGGTATGGATGAGCTTTCACAAGAGGACAAAGAGCTTGTAAAAAGAGCGAGAAGAGTTCAGCGCTTTATGAGTCAGCCCTTCCATGTTGCAGAAGGTTTTACAGGGCAACAGGGTGTTTATGTGCCCCTTGAAAAAACAATTGACAGTATGGAGCGAATTCTTTCAGGTGAATGTGATAACATTCCTGAGCAATATTTTCTTATGTCAGGAACTATTGATGATGTATATTCAGCTTTTAAAAAGGAATAATGGTGACATATATGAAAGATAGACTGATTGTAAAATTCTACTCAGTAGATAAACACATTTCACCAATTGAATGTGACAGTGTGCGTATACCGGTTTCTGATAGTATCAAAGGAGCGTTTTCGGGCACCTATGGTATTAAAAAAGGTCACGCAAATGCTGTTTTTTCACTAAAAAAAGGCGGGGTAGTGGTTTCAGATGGTGGGAAAACTATTTTTTCTGCTGAAATATCTGATGGTTTTGCAATAGTTGAAAATAATGTTATCAGTATATCTGTTGATGAAATTATAGAATAAATATAAAAAGCAAGTCGTAGCTGACTTGCTTTTTTCTGTAATTAAAACTCCATATTTTCAATAAATAGCTCGCTAAAATATAAATTCGTAGATAAATCAAAATATTTTGCATTTTCAGTATAGGCAGACAAATTATTTAGCTCAGAAGCATATTTGATTGTACCGAGTAAGCTGCTGTTGTTTATTGGTATGCATTTGTCCTTTAATTCTTTTGGCAACAGACCAACATTTACTGCATTATTAATATTGATTTTTGCGGAAAATCCGCCCGAAATAAAGGTGTTTTCGATATCAGTTAATGATATCGAATTTTCTTTTAAAAGAGCAGAAATGCCCGAATAAACGGCAGATTTGGCAAGTTGAAATTCTCTGATATCTTTTTGTGTTAATTTAACATTATCAGTAATGAAAAACTCATTACATTCCATATAACCCGTTTCGTCAATCGTGCCGTTTTTTACAAGTTCCGTAATTATATCAACTAGTCCTGTTCCGCAAATTCCTTGGGGAGCTTTATTATTTATTGTCTTAAAATCATCTGAATCGGTATATGAATAAATCGAGCCATTTGTTGCACTCATACCGCACTCAATATTACCACCCTCAAAGCAAGGCCCTGCTGCTGCGGATGTACAGTAAACCTTATCTTTGTTATATAAAACAATTTCTGCATTAGTGCCAAGGTCAATAAGCAAATTATATTTGTTACCCTTGGGTAAGCCTGCGTAGTTTATACCTGCAATCAAATCTGCACCAACGAATGCAGAAATGCAGGGGAGAGAAACAACCCTTTCGATTTTATTTAATCCTATTTCGCTACCATCAATTTCTTTACTATCAAGAAAAACCGGTTTATATGGCGCAACTCCCATTGTTGAGGGGTTAACTCCGAAAAAAATATGAAGCATAGTTGTGTTTCCTGAAACAAACATATCATTGATATTCTTAATTCCAAATTCAGAAATCAAATTATTAATTGCATCAATCAAGCATTTTTGTAAATCAGAAACACCATTGCTATTGCAATATTCAATTCGGGTTATAACATCACCACCAAAGGCTCTTTGAGGGTTTGTGGTGGTTTTTACTTTTACAATTTCTTTTTTATCAAGCGAAATAAGGGCTAAAGCAAGAGTGGTTGTACCTATATCAAGGCAAAAGCAACAGTTTTCTGTAATTTCATTACATTCCTCTGCGCCTGTTTCTGATTGAATTTCGTAGCTTTCAGGCAAAACAACATCAATGTCCGATTTGATTTTGTATTGGCAAGAAAGCTCGTTCTTGCCGTTTACTGAAACCAGACATTTTTTGCAGATGCCTTTTCCACCGCAAAGGTGGGGCAGATTATTGCCCGATTTAATTAAAATATCGGACAAAATTGTGCCGTCAGCCACTTCAATTGTTTTGTTGTTTAGCCTTATTTTGTGCATAGTTAATCCTTTAAGTTATAGTATTCTTTTAATTTTCCGATTTCTTCATCGTGGAATGCACCATCGAAAATAAATAAATCGTCAATATTATAAAGCGCATTGTATTCCTGATTGTATGTGCCGAGCGCATCATTACCGATTGTAAAGGGCATATTATCAAGCTCAACAAGGTATTGTGGCTCTAATTCGGTTTCATGGCAGAGCTTAAAGTTGTAATATGTTTGCACCTTTTTGTTTTCTTTATCAACAACAAAAATGGCATGCACCCATCCTGTTGAAATTTCAGGTGGGAACGGTGTTACAAAGTCAAAATCATCATCACCGCAACCGATATTAAGAGCAGTATTTGAGCATCTTAAAGCTAAAAGTACACCACAAGTGCATCTCTTGCCACTCCAGTTTTTATTAGCAAAAATTGCAGGTTCATCAATTAAATCTCTGTCAATTTTAATCCAGAGAGAAGCAGTAAAGCTACCACTACCGAATTTAAAGCCTTCCATTACAAAATGTCCGTTAGTGCCAAGCTCAACCCTTGCACCACGAACTCCTTCGGAATAGTATTTAACTGTTCCAAAAGTTGATGTAACCTGATTTTTGCCCGTGGCATCAATGGTGTTATTGTCAAAGAAAAGAGCAAGCTTAGTTTTTTCCACGGGAATAAAAGAACTTAACCCGTCAGGTGATTTATAATCGGGTGTAGGCTTTATTTCGGGATGATAGGGTTTGCCAATTATTCTTTTATATTTGCCCTTATAATCGGGGAAAAGAGCTTCGGGAACCTGTGAGCAGAAGCCCTTTAAATTGTATTCTGGTATTTCAATTCCGAGTGCGTAAAGAACAATTGAATATAAATCGACGGTTCTCATATATTTAATCTCTGATTTTTCAATTCCTTTACCTCTTGCACCAAAGAAAATGAATTTTTCACCTTCAGAATAACCGCCATGGCTGTGCTCAAAGCCACCGTGGTCTGAAATGGCAATAAAGAGGGTTTCGTCAATTATTCCAGCATCCTCATAGGCATTAAAAATTCTTGCGACTTGTTCATCCTCATATCTTATTGTTTCAAGATGTTTTTCGGTTCCGTAGCCATTTCTGTGACCTGCACCATCGGTTTCATCAAAGTGAACAAATAAGAAAGTTGGTTTTTCTTTAACGATTTTAACTATTTCATCAGTGAGGGCTTTATCGTTTCCGTTAGTGTATTTTTCTACGGGGATATCTTTTTCAATTAAACCGATATTAATTGGATTCCAGTTGCAATATGAATAAAGTTTTGCGTTTGGAGTATTATCATAAATTCTTTTGAATAAAGAGGGGAGAAGCTCGCTGTTATGGTCGTTATGGCTTAATTTGCTGTTTGTAAGACCGTGAACAATAGGCTCTGCACCTAAAAGCATTGCGCCCCAGTTTTCTGCACTGATAGTTGGGTCCATTGAAAGACCTAAATTGGTTACTGCACCGTTTTCAAAAATTTTATCTATATTGGGTGTTTCGGTCTTGGTATTAAAATTACCCATACCATCAATGCCAATAACTACAACGTGTTTATAAATTGTTCTTTCTGCCATAATATCACCCTAATTTTTAAGATATTCAATTATATCTTGGAGTTTGTTTTCTGAGTCCTTAACACCCAAATCATACATTTGTTTCATTATTTTTCTGTCAGTTTCTGTTCTTGAAATATCAATAAATTCACTTGGACGAATTACGAGAATTTTTCCTTCTTTTTCTAATCTTTCAACATATTCGCATTGCTCATTATAAACCTTGTTTCTGTTTGAAAGAGTTTTAACGAATTCGGGGTATTTTTTATAGAATAAATTTGCTCCGTGAATACCACCATTTTTTCTGTAATTGGCAGGTCTTGTAAGCACAACAATTATTTTTTCGTAACCATTTTCGTAATATTCCTTCAAAGGAATGCTGTCTGCAATACCGCCGTCAAGGTATGGAACGCCATTAACAACAACGGGCTTTGAGCAAAAGGGTAGTGAGCCCGAAGCTCTTAAATATTCCATACATTCTTCGTTTTCTAAATCAAAAATGCTTTTGTATTCTGCTTGTCCGTTTTGCAGGTTTGTTATAACCGCATGGAATTCTGTTTTGTTGTTTCTATACGTTTCGCAGTCCATTGGGTCAAGCTTGAAGGGAATTTCTTCGAACCAGAATTCCTTGTTCATAAGGTTTCCTGTTTTCAAAAGGGATTTCCAACCTGTGTAAGCAGGATTACCTGCGTACTTTATATTGTATCTTAAAACTCGTCCGATTTGTTTTGATTTGTAATTTATGCCGAATAACGCACCTGCAGAAACACCGACTGCAACATCGGTATAAATTTCATTTTTCATAAGAATATCAAGGACACCTGCAGTATAAAGACCTCTCATACCGCCACCCTCTAAAATTAAAGCAGTTTTCATTTAATTGACCTCGATTTGTTTATTGTTTTTATGGTGATTTCGTTAACCAGGAAGAGAAGAATAATAAAACCTAACAGTACAAAGGGTGTTATTTTAAAGGTGGTTGCAGTTGCGATAAAACCGAAAGCAAGCTGAACGGCAAAACCAATACCGTAAGCGCCACCCATATGGAAACCCGTTAAATCTGCTGAATATTTTGCACCAAATCTTTCAGGAACGCTATGAAGAATACTCGGGAATATAGGGCCAAAACCAACACCGATTAATAAAAGTCCTGCAACAGAAATACTGCCTAGAGGCAAAGCAAGAAGGATTATTCCGAAGAATGCTGTTAAAATACCGCCTCTGATAAGTGTATTGTCACTTGCTTTTATTGAAATAAATCCCGAAATAAGTCTTCCGAGCATTATACCGCCAAAGTAAAGAGAAATCCAACGTGCTGCAACATCGGGTGAATAATTATGAGTGTTAACGAGGAAACTTGCGCCCCATGTGCCAATTAGAAACTCCATACTGCAGTATAGTCCTTGGGAAAGTATACTTGTTAATGCACCTTTTAATTTGAGAATATCAATTATGCTATGCTTTTCATTTTGCTCTTCAATTTCTTCTTTAATATCTGTTTTTTCAATCTTTTTCCATTTCTTGAGAGAGAAGGCAACAAGTAAAGCAATTGAAAATTGAATTAATGCAAGTATTCTGTAGCCGTTTCGCCAGCTACCGCTTTCACCGTTAAGGAAAAGCGACATTATAATAGGGCTTGTTGTAACGCCGACACCCCAGAAGCAGTGAAGCCAGCTCATATGCCTTGCTTCGTAGTGGAGTGAAATATAGTTATTGAGACCTGTATCAATTGCACCCTGACCATAGCACATTATGATTGCGCAAATCATCATAACAATGATATTCGGAGAAAGGCTGATGCCAATAAGACCGAGAGCTGTTAAAAGTATTGAAAAGAAGGTAACATTTGCTGTGCCGAATTTTCTTAAAAGCCTGCCTGCAACAAAGGCAACACCACCCGAGCAAACACCTGTTATGATGCTGTAAAGAGAGCCTGAACTTTCAGGCACACCGAAATCAATATGCAAAACAGGCCAGCTTACACCAAAAACAGAGTCAGGAAGCCCCAAGGAAATAAAAACAATGTATATAACTACTAAAATTCCAATCATTTTAACCTCAATTATCTTGCGGGTATTTAAGCCCGATTTTTTCTCTTATTTCATCCATTTGCTTTGTTATAAATAATGTTTGTTCAAAAGTATTTATGGGGCTTTCCTTTAAGCCTTTTTCAACACATTCACAAACATGAATTATTTGTTCTTCAAAGCCATTACCAATATATTTCGCTTCAATTGTTTCACTTGTGCCGTCAAGAAGTTTTATTTCAATTTCCTGAGGAGCATAGAAGCGTTTGATGTGAATAAAACCCTTTGTTCCGTAAATATAGCCCTCGTTTGGCTTTCTTAAAAGAGTTGCAGAAGAAATATCGGCAATTGCACCGCTTTTATATTTTAAAAGTGCGCAGGTGTGAGTATCTGTTCCGTTCCAGATTTCAGCCTGAGCAGAGATGCTTTCAACTTCCTTGCCAAGATACCAGCTTGCAAAATTAAGACCATAAACACCAACATCAAGAAGTGAGCCTCCTCCATTTTCATTCTTTAACGCGTGGTGTTCCATTTCGTCTTCGTCAAAGGTGTAGCAGAATTTGCCCTCAACACCTTTAACTTCACCTATTACACCTTTTTCGATAAGTTCAAGGAGTTTTATTGTACCCGGTACAAGCCTTGCCCACATAGCTTCCATAAGAAAAACATTGTTATCTTTAGCAGAAGCAATCATTTCTTCAACCTCTTTTGTATTAACCGCAAGAGGTTTTTCGCATATAACATGCTTTTTGTTTTTCATCATAAGAATTGAGCATTCTGCGTGGCCTGAATGGGGAACTGCAATATATGCAACATCTATAACATCAGATTTTGCCATATCTTCATAACTGTAAAATCTGTTGGGAATATTATATTCGCTGCCGAAACTTTCTGCATTTTCTTCAGTTCTTGATGCAACTGCTGAAAGCTCTGCCTGAGGAACATTCTGAATTGCATCTGCAAAGCGGTGAGCAATATTTCCTGTTCCAACAATACCAAACCTTATTTTATTCATAAAAAACACTCCTGTTAAATCATAATGAAAGTATATCATATAATTTACCCTTGTACAATAAATAATTATCATTTATAATAATGTCAAATAATTTAACAGGAGAACAAAAATGGATTTATATAAAGCAATGCTTGAGAGAAATTCTGTCAGAAGATACACTGATGAACCTTTGAAACAAGAGCATATTGAAGCTCTTGGTAAGGCAATTGAAGAAGTTAATAAAAAGAGCGGTTTGCATTTTCAGTTAGTTGTGAATGAGCCTGAGGCTTTTAAGGGTTCTGCCGCTTCATATGGTCATTTCAGTGGCTGCACTGATTATATCGTTGCAGTCGGTAAAAAGGGCAAGGATGAAGAAATAGGCTACTATGGCGAAGAAATTGTTTTAACCTGTCAGGCTCTTGGTATAAACAGTTGTTGGGTTGCTTTGACCTTTAACAAGAGAAAGGTTAATTATGAAATTAACAAGGGTGAAAAATTCTATCTTGTAATTTCAATTGGTTATGGCATTCATCAGGGCAGACCTCATAAGAATAAACCAATTGAAGAGGTATATTTCTGTGATGTTGAAGCACCCGAGTGGTTTATGAATGGCGTTAATGCTTCAATGACCGCACCAACTGCAGTAAACCAACAGAAATTCCATTTTACCTATAAGGGTGAAAACAAGGTAAAGGCAAAAGCACTTATAGGTCCATATTCAAAAATGGATTTGGGTATTGCTAAATTTCATTTTGAATTAGGTGCAAAAAACAAGGATTTAGAATGGGAATAATATGATAAAGATTATGTTTGTCTGCCATGGAAATATTTGCAGAAGTCCAATGGCAGAGTTTATATTTAAAAGGTTAATAAATGAAAAGGGGCTTTCTGATGAGTTTTTAGTTTCCTCCTGTGCTACGAGTACGGAGGAAATTTGGAACGGTGTTGGTAATCCCGTTTACCCGCCGGCAAAAAGAGAGCTGATGAAGCATAACATCTCTTGTGAGGGGAAAAGGGCGGTACAGCTCAAAAAAAGCGATTACGAAAATTATGACTATTTAATCGCTATGGACACCAACAATGTCAGAAACATTGTGAGAATAATCGGCTCTGATAAAGAGGAAAAGGTGTTTAAATTAATGAGCTTTACCTCTCGCGGTGGCGATGTTGCAGACCCTTGGTACAGTGGTGATTTTGAAACGTGTTACAATGACATTTTTGAAGGCTGTTGTGCCTTATTAGAAAAGTTGAGTTAGGTGATTTTATCAAGTATTCAAAAGTAATTGAAGGCGTTTTTCTCGAACGCCTAAACAGGTTTATTGCGAAGGTTAAGGTTGACGGAAAAATTGAAACAGTCCATGTAAAAAATACAGGCAGATGCAAGGAATTGCTTGTGTCGAATGCAAAAGTTTATTTATTTGTTTCTTATAACCCGAATCGTAAAACAAAATATGATTTAATTGCAGTTGAAAAGGTTACAGACAGAGGTACAATTCTTGTTAATATGGACTCACAGATACCCAATGATGTTGTTAATGAATGGTTACATAAAAACGAGCTGTTTACAGAGAGTGCAATTATAAAAAGAGAAGTGAAATTTGGTAATTCAAGATTTGATTTTTATGTTGAAGATGGTGAACGAAAAGCCTTTATTGAGGTTAAAGGCGTAACCCTTGAAAATGATGGAGTTGTAAGCTTTCCCGATGCACCAACGGAGCGAGGTGTCAAGCATATAAACGAGCTTGTTTCTTGTGTGAAAGAGGGCTTTGAGGCATATATAATCTTTGTTGTGCAAATGAAGAGTGTTTATCGCTTTGAACCGAATGCAGAGCATCATAAGGAGTTTGCGGATGCTTTGATTTCTGCAAGGGAAAAAGGTGTCAGAGTGCTTGTGTATGACTGCATTGTGACGCCCGATACAATTGAAATTAATAATAAAATAGATTATTAATAACCACCTGATTTCCATTTGAAAATCAAGTGGTTTTCTCTTTATATTATTGAAATTATGAAGTCGTTTTCCTTAAAGGATTTGTCTAAAAAGGGGAGTGCATCGGCTTCTTCCAGACCCTTGATACCGATACCGCTTTTTTTGCAGATTGCTTCCTTTAGGGTGAATATTCTGTAAAATCTTTCGAGAATTTCTTCGTCCTCGCATTTCTTGAAATCAGTCTCGTTTGGCGTATGCCCTAAAACATATTTCTGTTCTTTTTCTGAATAAAAGCGTTTCATAATGTTTAACGATATCGGTCTGATTCTTTCAATATCAATGCCGATTTCTTCATTAGAAAAGGCATAAGCAAGAATGTTTTCACAATGGGAAATGTTAAAATAAATCGAACAACTTTCTATATATGGCTTTCCGTTTTCATCTTCAGATATTTCAAAAATTTCGGGAGCGATTTTCAGAGCATTACCAATATATGCCTTAACAAGCATTTCACCGGCTACAGAGCATTTCCTTCTGATAACATCTTTATATCTGCTTACTCTTTCTTGTTTGTCTTTTCTCATTAATGAAAACCATTTTTCGTATTCTGAATTTGTCAGGCTTTCAACATTATAAATAAAATATTCCATAATCGGTTCCAAAACATCTTTTAAAATTTATTTTTTACTTGTTTTCATTGAAGAAATCATATAGCTTTTCAATTTCTTCCTCTGTCATTTCATTATTATCTACTATTTTATTCAAAGGAGCTTCTTTGTTATAAGTTATTTTCTTGTTTTTGTATACTGTATCTCGTAAATATTTCATATCATCTAAGCTTGTTGAAAAAAGACTTTGATTATCTGTGTTATCAAAATCTAAATGATTGAATGAATAATAATCTGTGCTTTTTAGTTGGATTTTTATACCGTATGTGTAGTAATCCTGTCCTTTAGCAACATTTTCTAAATAAGAAGTGTATTCAATTTCTTCTATATCGCTTAAATAATATTGCTCTTTAACATTATTGAAAACAGAGTATTTTACTATTTGTCCGTCTCTTCTTAACTCTGTTCTTCCGAATATACCCAAACAACCTAAACCACAACATAAAGAAAACAAAATCAGCCACGCAATTACAAAAAACTTCTGTTCTTTTTTCTGTTCTTCGGTCATTTTTCGTTTGGGTTTGTTACCCTTGTAAAAAACAGGATAGAATTGATAATTGTGCTTTGTATAATCAACCTTTTTGTTGCCGAAAATTGCTTTTCTTTTGTCTAACCTGTCTTCACAAAATACTATAACTGTGATAATTACCACAAAAAAAGGCGGTATAAACCAAAGGCTTGTCATTCTGTCTGACCAAGCGACTGTGTCAGGGTTTGAGAAAAAATATGAAGCTCTTAAAGCATCAATTAAATATGGTAAACCTATAAGAACCGATATCGCAAGTAAAGTGATAGAAAAATAAATCCCTTTATCCAATTTTGAAAGCTGTGGCTTGTTTTCTTTTTGTTTCTTTTTCTTCTTTTTACTCATTTTAGTTCCTCATTTTATAACAAAAGTAGTAACAGAATTACTCTTTAAGATTACATTGAATTTATTATCAACTACATCTACTGTTCCAAGAAGTGCCCATTTTTCTCCATCCTCAAGGCTACCGCTTGTGCGGATAATCTGAGCGGTTTTACCAATGCTTTCAAAGTATTCAAGGGAATAGGTAATGCGCTTTACTTTGCTTGTGTCATTCACTGCAACAATAACTATTTTTCCTGAATCTTTGTTGTATGCAGAAAGTGTGTTTTTATCGCAATGAATGATTGTGTCACCGGGTCTTATGTACCTTGAAAACTGACCCATAGCATAATATTTGTTCGATAAAATAATTTCTTTTTTGTCGTGGTCGGCAACTGCAAGGCCCCAAAAACCGCCTTTAATATTTGGCATTCCGAAGTCTTTGTTACCCATATAGCCGTCTTTACTGATGTGATAGTCAATAACCTGCCACAAAACCCAAGCAGATGGGGAGATACCATTTATATCTGAGATGATTTTCTTTGCAAGCCATAATCCACCACTCATATCACCGGCATTTTTACCTGCCTCGTTGCTCCAGTCGGTTTCGCTCATCCATATATTTCGGTTTTCGGATTTCATCAATTCGCCAAGCTGTTTGATGTTTCGTGTACCGTAAGTGTGAGTGCTTATTCTGTCTAAAATGCTTTTAACTTCATCAGAATATTTATTATAGGCAGTAATTTGTTTGCTTGTAGAAGTTTCATCGCTGCCTACAAGTTTAATATGGTCTAAACCATATTTTTTGATAGCCTTATAGGTTTCAAGAAGAATTTTATTCTGACTTTCACCCGCATCAAAATGGCAGCCCTCTTGCTTTTCGCTGAAATAGCACCAATATTTTGTATTAGGCTCATTCATGGGTGAAATAGAAGAAACCTTGATTTTCAATTTATTGTTTATGTATTCTGTTACATGGGCGAGGTATTCTGAAAATTCCTCATAACACTCGTCCTTAAGGTTGTTTTTGTTAGGGTTTTTACCACCTGATGAACAACCGCTTTTTGTCATAAAATAGGGCGGAGAGTTTGAAAAAACCTCAACAAACGCATCTTCACCTGAAGCCTCAACGCATTTTTTCATAACATTTATTTGGTTAATATCAGCTTCATAATCATAATAATAAGAGTCTGTTTCTTTATTATGGTAAAGCCAACCGGGAATCATTGAATCGGTTCTCTTGATGTGCTTATGTGTCGGGTCATCGCCACCACCGATATTATAGCGCATAATGTTAAGATTAAGACCCTTTTCGCTATAAAAAAGCTCTGCACATTTTTTTGTTAAAACAGGGGAATAGCCAACTCGGTTTGCCCACCAGCAAAGGCTTGTGCCCCAACCTTGAAAAACACCATTATTAGTGGTAGAAGCATTTTTGGTGGAAATTTTAATTTCTTTTGCCATAATATCACCCACAACACATTTCCTATATAATACATTATTTCTTGTTGTATAAGCAAGTAAAAACTAAAAAATGTTGACTATTTATTTTTTAATGGTAAAATTTTTGTATAATCTTAGGTGGGTGATTTTATGTATAACTTTGATTTTGATATATTTTCTGAAAATGAAAATTGTAATGTAATTCTGAATAAAAGCATCATAGACGATATATTATTTGTTGATGTTAAAATGGAACAGAGGGAAAAGGCTGTGCCAAGGCAATTTTCTGTTATGTGGAAAATAAACGGAACAGATAGCTGTAGTCTGTGGAATTCCTTTGCCCGTAATCATTCGATTCGTGCGGATTGGGCAAATGAAGGTGCAATTTCAAGGTTAGCCTCAGGTCAGCCCATTCAACAGATTACAGCCTTTAACGGTAAAAATAAAATCTGCGTTGCAATATCCGATGTTGATACTCCGACAAAAATTTCAATCGGCTATTGCGAGGAAACAGCAGAAATAATCTGTCAGGCATTCTTTTTTACATTACCCACAAATGCAATAAAAGAATACAAAGCAAAAATCAGAATTGATATGCGTAATGTTCCTTTTTATGACAGTATTTATGATACTGCACATTGGTGGGAAAATGATTGCGGTTATAAATCAGCATTTGTTCCTGATAGCGCAAAAATGCCTATGGATTCTCTTTGGTATAGCTTTCATCAAAATCTTCAATATGATGAAATTCTTGAAGAATGTCGCCTTTCAAAATCTCTTGGAATGGATACTGTTATAATTGATGACGGTTGGCAGACAGAAGATAATAACAGGGGATATGCTTATTGCGGTGACTGGTCTGTTTGCGAAAAGAAAATGGGAGATATGGCAACTCTTGTTGAAGAAATTCATAAAATAGGTCAGAAGGTTATTCTTTGGTACTCCGTTCCCTTTGTTGGCCTTTATTCTCAAAAATATGAAGAGTTTAAAGATTATTTCCTTGATAAATCGGGTAATGAAACTGATTTCTGGGCACTTGACCCAAGATACAAAAAGGTGAGAGATTATCTTTGCGGTATTTATGAAAATGCAGTTAAAGAATGGAAGCTTGACGGCTTAAAGCTTGATTTTATTGATAGCTTTGTTTTGAAAGGTAAATCATTAGAATATGATGAAAACAGAGATTTTCAATCTCTTGAAGATGCAATTCACGCTCTTATGAGTGAAATTAAAGCAAGACTTATCGCGCTTAATAAAGATATTTTAATTGAGTTCCGCCAGTCTTATATTGGTCCTTCTATCAGGAAATATGGCAATATGCTTCGTGTTGGTGATTGCCCGGGTGATATTCTTGCAAATCGCAGTCAGATTATAAATCTTCGTATGACCTCGGGTGAAACTGCAGTTCATTCCGATATGATTATGTGGAGCGAGAAGGATAGTGTTGAAAATGCAGCTTTGCAGTTTGCAAATATCATTTTCTCTGTTCCTCAGATTTCAATGCTTATCAGAGAGTTGCCGAAAGATCATGTTGAAATGCTTAAATATTACATTTCGTTCTGGAAAGAAAACAGATATGTTCTTCTTGATGGTAAATTAACTGCAAAAAATCCTGAAAATGATTATTCGCAAGCCTGCTCGACACTTGATAATACAACTGTTGTTGCCGTTTATACAAATAATTTTGTTGAAGTAAAAAAAGGAACAACAATTATTGTTAATGCCGGTTGTTTCAATTCGGTAATAGTTAAAAATGCAGTTAATAAAAGATATATTATCAAAAACTGTAAGGGAGAAATTATCGGAAAGGGAGAAGTAAGAAATACTCTTGAAGAGTATTATGTTACAAAAGCAGGAGTTTTGATTATAGAATAGCTAAAAAAAGAGTATTGCCTTGTTTGGACAATACTCTTTTTTGGCGCAGACGGCGAGATTCGAACTCGCGGGGGATCGCTCCCTAACTGATTTCGAGTCAGCCCCGTTATGACCACTTCGATACGTCTGCATATATTTAACTTTGTGTATTTTATCAAACAATAGTTGTTGTGTCAAGGTTTTGTTGTTAATACATTTGTTAAGAATAAATTACAATATAATTACAGAGTTTGGGTTTTGTTGACTTTTAATGTGAATAATGATAATATTATTATGTTTAATTACGCGTATTTGAGGTGGTTTTTTTGAAAAACGACTCTGTAATTCTTTTTACCGATAATAAAAACAATTTGTCGCAACTTATTAGTTTACTTGAAATGAATCATGATCTTACCGTGTGCACCTATTCTTCTGATTCTTGGTCTGATGTTGATTTTTATTCGACAAGGAATGTTTTGTTTGTTTTGGATGTTTTCCCTGAAGCAAATGATGTGGTATGGGTTATTTCTAAGCTCGTGGAAGATGGCGTGTTTTTCAATGTGCCAATTCTGTTCACATGCTTTGAGGCAATGTATGATTTTGAGAAAGCAGGGTATTCGGCATTTGCTTATGACGTGCTTCCAAATCCTTTTGATTACGATTTATCTTTACACAGATTAGAAAATATTACAAAAATACGTGAGCTTAAACTTCAGATAACAAATTTGACTCAGATTCATACAAAGCGAATTTTAAATCAGGCTAATAAACTTAAAGAGCAGAATGTAAAAATGCAGACAATGAACTTTGATCTTGTCGAGCTTTTAGTTGCTGCTATTGAGAGCCGTGATCTTGAATCAGGTCAGCATATTAAACGCATCCGCTTTTTTACAAAATCTCTTACGGAAGCGGTTATGGAGCAATGTCCGGAATACGGAATAACAAGAGAACAAGCGGATTTGATTTATTACGCATCTTCTGTTCATGATATAGGTAAAATTGCAATTCCTGATGCGATTATGTTAAAACCCGGCAGGCTTACTCCGGAAGAGTTTGAAATTATGAAAACTCACACAACCCGCGGAGCAGAGCTTCTTGGTATGCTTGATGATATCAGTGATAATAATTTATACTTTAAATATTGTCAGGATATCTGCTACTGTCACCACGAAAGATGGGATGGTAAAGGCTATCCTTGTGGCCTTAAAGGTGATGAAATACCGATATCAGCACAGATTGTTGCTATTGCGGACTGTTATGATGCACTGACCAGTCATCGTCCATATAAGGCAGCGCTTTCCCATGAAGAAGCAGTTGAACTTATTTTAACAGGGGCTTGCGGTGCTTTTTCTCATCAATTGCTTAAATGCTTTGAAAGCGTTTTAGCTGATTTTGCTAAAATTGAAAGCGAACTTAAAAGTTTGCCTCTTTCACAAAACGAGAAGCAAAAAATAATTTCCGTGTCTCAGACTGAAGAGAATTTAAATAAAGAAAACAGTACCGAAAAAACACTGATTAACGATTGTGAAAACGATATTTTAGAATCGTATAATATTATTTTTGAAGCAGATATTGAAAAAAATATGTTCAATATTGTAAGAGGAAATTGGTTGCAGTTCTTTCCTTATATTCCTAAGAATTTTGCTGAATTTGTCAGCCAGTGTAATAAGCTTTGCCACCCGGCTGATGCAATGCGCTTTAATTCAAAGGTTAATATCGATGCTTTTAATGAGCTTGCAAAGCTTGGACGCAAAAAGACAAGAATTGAATTTCGTGCTATCAAAGATAATATAGAATATTTGGCAGTTGGCTTTATTGTTTTTAAAGTTGATGAAGATAAAAATATTTTAGCACTAAATGGTGCGTTCAGTATTTACGATGATGATGAAATTTTAAGCGATATAAAACGCGGATTCGGTGTTACAGATGGTCTTACAGGACTTTCTTTACCAAAACAATTTGAGCACGATGTTGATTCTTTTATAAAAGATAATCCCAATTCTAAAAACCTGATGATACATATCGATATTGATGATATGAGTATGTGTAATAACATTTTTGGTTATGAATATGGTAATTCACTTATTAAGGAATTCGCTTCTAAGCTTCGCAACATCAAATCAAAGGATAAGCTCGTTTGTAAAGCTGCCTCCGATAAATTCTGCTTGTTTGTTAAAAATGTTACAAATCATGCAGAAATGGTTATGTTTATTGAAAAGCTTCATAACTTATTGAGAAAACCTTATCATACAGCCACTGAAAGTGGTGTTTTCACAGCAACAATGGGTATTTCAAGATATCCCAACGATGGTAATAATTATAAAAAACTTGTTATAGCTGCGGAATATGCTGCAAAGGCCTCAAAAGTAAATGGTAAAAATGCATACGCTTTTTATAACAATGGAATGAAGCAATTAGCATCATATTCTATGGAGTTCGATGCAGCTAATCAACTCGAAAGAAAATCTGATTATGAACCTAAATTTGCCCCTATTGTTAATGCATATACAGGTGAGCTTGTTTGTTATGACTATATACCATTTTCGATGTATGACAATACAATTTCCGTAACATCAGAGGTTTATTATGAGTTGAATAAAAATGCAGCTACTCGTAAAAACCTTAGTATGCTTTCTATAAAATCTTTGGTTTTCACGGCAATGGCAATGAGAAAGGAAGGAAAAGATGTTCCGCCTCTTTCTGTTTATACAATGCTTATGCCTGATGACATTCCTGCTTTGATGCAGGAATTGAGGGATTTTGTAAAAGATAACGATTATTCTGCTATGGATATTTGCATTGTATTGCCTCAGGATTTTCTTGAGGATGTTTCTGTAAGACGTTTGAAAACATTTTCTGAATTTATCAGAGAAATGGGGTTCACTCTCGGTTTGTATCTTATTGGTACTCGTTACATTCATAATACTTGCTATCTTTCCGGTATTTTTGACAGATATATTTTGACATCTGAATATGTTGAAAGATTATTGGCGGTAGGTACGACGGATAAGAACCTGAAATATGCATCTCTTACACTGAATAATCTTAAAATGTTCACCAAAGACATTACAATTCCAACAAAAATTGAAGGTTTTGAAATTGATTTGTTGAGAGATGCCGGGGCAGAAGAGTTTTCATATGCTGAGCGTGCTGTTTTTGGAACTGATGCCTTATTAGCAGATTATCGTGATAGAAAGCGTCGTTCTAAAAAATCAAACGATAAAAGCACAAGTCAGATTTTAGAAGTCAATAAGGACACGCTGTATTTTGACTTGGTTAAAAGTCCTTGTGCTGTTTTAACTTTTGATATTAAAAGAAATAAACTCTATATGTCACCAAACACAAATGATGTGTTCGGTTTTGATGTTGTAAATTATTTTAATAATCAAGAAAAGGTAGAGGTTCTTTCTTTTGTTCATCCGGATGACGCTCAAAAGGTTTTTAATGCTTTGACAAATGCCAGAATTAATCTGGCTTTAACTAACACTGAAGTAAGAATATCTACACTTTCTGAAAGAAAGAACTACAGAAGATTTAGTGTGAATTTTCTTTGTGTTATTGATGAAGCAGGCACACCTATTAGGTATCAGTGCTTTATTCACCGTTTAATTGATTAAGCTTTTGATTTCTTGGAGTACTTTCTTTTCAATTCTGGATACGTAAGAGCGCGAGATTTTTAATTCTTTTGCAATCTCTTTTTGGGTTTGTGGTTCGTTTCCGTCAAGTCCGTAACGTTTTATGATTATTTTCTTATCGCGTTCATTGTTGATGTTGTTGATTATCTTAACCAATTTAATTATCTTTCCTTTAGTGTCAATATCATCAATTATTGTATCATCAACAGCGATAATGTCCATTAAAGTCAAAGGATTTCCTTCGCTATCTGTGTCAATTGGTTCGCTGAACGAGATTTCTTGAGATATTTTTTTACTGTTTCTGAAATACATTAAAATTTCGTTTTCAATACAACGGGCGCAATATGTAGCAAGTTTTGTTCCTTTATCGCAATTGAAACTATTTATTCCTTTTATTAGTCCTATTGTCCCAACTGATATCAAATCATCTTGATCACTGTAATTGGCATAGTACTTTTTTACAATATGAGCCACTAAGCGCAGATTGTGTTCGATTAACTTTTTTCTTGCACTTTCCTCGCCTTGTGACATCTTTTCCAGCAACTCAGCTTCCTCTTTTTTGGTGAGAGGTTTAGGAAAAGAATCTGTGTCTGTTACGTGTAAAATAAGGAAAAGCATATTGCTGAGTAAAGAGAATATATCCATATAAACACCTCGTTTAAATATATTCTGATTTTTCTACAGTTTGCAAGTCCTGAAAAAAGAAGAGGTTTTATGAAAAAAATTGAACAATATCGTACAACAGTAAGATTCACTGCAATAACAGCTTTGACTTTCTTACAAACAATAATTTATTATCTTGTATGGAGCGTTGCATATAACCCGGATTTTGAACATCCGTATATGGGTAAGGGGCAAATCTTTCTTGCGTTTGTTTATTTCGCCGTCTTATTGGCAACAAGCTTGATTCTTGGTGCGTCCCGAATTGACGAACTTAGAAAAGGCGAGATTTTGTTCTATGAAGCAATTGCACTTGTTTTTGCAAATGCAATTGCATATACGCAGGTTTGTTTGATTGTTGCAAAGCTTGCAAATATTTTTCCGATGCTGTATATGCTTATTGCTCAGATTCTTATTCTTATTGTCTGGACTAATCTTTCAATTTTTGTTGTTCATCGTTTGAATCCGCCTGAAAAGTTGTTGATAATTTACGGTAGTCATCTTGCTACTGAAATTGTTCATAAAATGAGTAAGCTTGATGAGCGTTATTTAATTACAGAGTCTGCTAATGTTGATGAAGGCTTTGAAACTTTGATACAACGTATTGACAGATTTGAAAGTGTAATTATATGTGATGTTCCAGCTCGAATGAGAAATGATTTGCTGAAGTATTGTTATCAACAGAATAAGAGTATATATGCTATTCCGAAAATTTCAGATATCGTTATAAGAAGTGCATCAGATATAACATATTTTGATTCACCTATTATAAAATGCGGCTCTGTTGGTTTAACTATAGAACAAAGAGCAATAAAACGTTTTGTTGATGTAATCCTGTCGGCATTTGCTTTGGTGCTTCTTTCTCCGGTATTCCTTGTTATTTCCCTTGCCATAAAGTTGTATGATGGCGGTCCTGTATTTTATAAGCAAAAAAGATGCACAATTGATCTTAAAACATTTGATATTCTAAAATTCAGAAGTATGATTGTTGATGCTGAGAAGGATGGTCCTCAGCCTGCGGTTGATAATGATTCAAGGATTACTCCTGTTGGTAAGATTATCCGTGCTCTTCGAGTTGATGAGCTTCCTCAGATAATAAATATTCTTAAAGGGGATATGTCGATCGTCGGACCACGTCCCGAAAGAATTGAACATGTTGAAAAATATTCTGAGCAAATCCCTGAATTTGTATGTAGATATAAGGTTAAGGGCGGGCTTACAGGCTATGCACAGGTTTACGGTAAATACAACACCTCAGCCTATAACAAGTTAAAAATGGATTTGATTTATATTCAAAATTATTCTCTTGCAATGGATTTTAAGCTTATCCTTATGACTGTCAGAATTCTTTTCCAGAAAGAAAGCACTGAAGGCTTTGAAAAGAAAGGAAGAAAGTAAGATTTTGAATTACTATTTTATGATTCTTGCAGGTGGTATCGGTTCTCGTATGCAGTCACCTGAGCTGCCCAAACAATATTTAAAAATCGACAACGAGCCGATAATTATCAAAACTGTACGGAATTTTATTGATTTTGGCTCCTTCAGAGCAGGGGTAATATGCTGTCCTGTGGATTGGATTGAATATACAAAAGCTTTGCTCCTCGAACATGGCATTTCTACGGAAACTGTTTTTGTTATTCCTGGTGGAAAAAACAGAAATTCTTCTGTTCAGAATGGTTGTCGTTTTTTAACCAATAATTTTAATATTTCTGATGATGATATAATATTGACTCATGATGCAGTTCGTCCGTTTATTGATGCCCGTGTTATTAAAGATAACATATCAGCAGTTAATGAATTTGGTGCTGCAAATACTGTAATGCCCGTTTATGATTCTATAATAAGGACTTCAACAGGTGATTTTCTTTCAGAGCATTTACCCAGAAAAGAACTTTATAGAGTTCAGACACCTCAAAGCTTCAGATTAACAGAGCTTGAGAATGTTATAAACTCTCTGTCTGATGATGAATTGGAAACATATACAGATGTTGCATCAATATTCACTGATAGGGGATTCAGAGTTAAACTGGTAGAGGGTCTTGACAGAAATATTAAAATTACAACACCATTTGATATGGCGGTTGCCGAATCTATAATAATGAATTTGCCATAAATATTCTTTAAGTGATTTTATTATAATTATTTAAAGAAATTTGATAATAACTTAGTGATTTTTAGGAGGTTTCCTTTATGGCTTTAAAACAACCACAACGTAAGAATAAGCCTGATAAAGCGAAAAAACAACACACTAAACTTAAAAGATTTATATCTGTTGTTATGATTATTACTGCAATCTGTTTGATTTGCGGTACTGTTGCTTGTACTTATGTTTACAAATTCGCTAAAGAATATGTAACAGAAGAAAAGAGAATTGACCTTGAGGAATACAAGGCAAATCAGGAGCAGACAAGTATAATTTATGGCTATGATTCTAATAAACATCTTGTTGAGCTTTTAAGACTTCATGGTGCACAGAATCGTGTATGGATAGACTATAAAGATATTCCTAAGCATATGATTAATGCTTTCCGCGATTTGGAAGATAAGCGCTTTAATGAACATAACGGTGTTGACTGGTACGGAACAGTTTTTGGTGTTGTTTCCTCCGGTTTTGAGCGCGGTGCTTCAACTATTACTCAGCAGTTAATTAAAAACCTGACAAAAGAAGATGGAAGAACAGTTTCTCGTAAATTTTATGAGATTTTAAATGCCTTGAATGTAGAGCGTCATTATTCCAAGAAGAAGATAATGGAGTTTTATCTTAATACAGTTTATCTCGGTAATGGTTGTTATGGAATAAGAACCGCAGCAGAAAAATATTTCGGCAAAAATGTTCAGGATTTAAATGCTGCCGAATGCGCAGTTATTGCATCAATAACCAAAGCTCCTGCCACCTATGACCCGTTAACCAAGGATGGTCTGTCTGCATTGCTTGATAAAGATGAAGATGGAAATATGGGCAGACAGAGGTACTGTTTGAATTGTATGCTTGAAGAGGGGAGTCTTACCAAGAAACAGTACGACAAAGCGATTAATTATGAACTGATTTTCACTAACAGTGAAAACTATAAAGGTAGTCAGGTCACCAAAAATGAAGGTGATGATGAAAAAGAATATACAGAAGAAGACATTAAATTTACTGATAAAACCGACTCCGATAAATCTTCCTATTACGTGGAGTATGTAATTGATTCTGTTATTGAAGATTTACAAAAAGAATATGATTTAACATATAATGAGGCTTGGAGAAAGGTTTTCTTTGGTGGTCTTCGTATATATACCGCTATTGACCTTGATGTTCAGGAAGCGGCAGAAAATGTTTACGTTAATAGAAAAACATTCCCTGAAGAAGATTTGAACGATAAAGAGAACCCTCCGGTTCAATCTGCGATTACTATTATGGATTATAGCGGTAGGGTAGTAGCAATGGTTGGCGGAGCGGGTGAGAAAAATACTTTCCGTGGTCTTAACAGAGCTTCTGATTCACCCCGTCAGCCCGGTTCCGCTATTAAGCCTATTTCTGTTTACACCCCTGCTATTGAGAATAATATCGCAACATGGTCAACAAAGGTACAGAACTATGGTATAAAATTAGGTTCTTCGAGATGGCCGGTAAACTATGGTGGATCCCATGGTTCTGCAACAAATTTTGTTACAGTTCAGTCCGCTTTAGCACAGTCACTTAATACTGTTCCTGCTCAGTTGATGAGAAAGATTGGTACAGAAACCAGTTTTGATTTCCTTGTGGATGATTTGAAAATATCAACATTTGTTACTAATAAAGATGATCCGCTTTATGATGGTAACTTTTCAACACTTTGTGTTGGTGGTGCAAGTGAAGGCATTACAACACTTGATATGACTGCAGCTTTTGCAATATTTGGTAATAATGGTTATTATTTTGAACCCTATTGCTATTATAAAGTTACTAATAATGACGGTACTGAAACACTTCTAAAATCCGGTAACAGTGAAGGTAAGCAGGTCGTTTCCGAAAGTACAGCCGGTGTTATGCGTCAGCTCTTAAGAAGCGTTGTTTATGGTGGTACAGCGGGTGGTTATGGCGTTGACCGTTTTGAAACATTTGCAAAAACCGGTACAACAACCGATGACAAGGACCGTTGGTTTGTTGGCGGTACTCCGTATTATGTTGCGGCGGTTTGGTATGGTTACGATGAGCCCAGGGCTATCAGAAATACCTCAGGTAACCCTGCAGGTAAAATATTCAAAGCAATAATGAACGAAGCTCATAAAGATTTGGAATATATGTCCTATCCTACTGCTAGTGGTGTTGTAGCAAGAAGCTATTGCAAAATTTCGGGCGATATCGCTTCTCCTACTTGTACACAAACTGCTACCGGTTATTATAAGTCATCACATATTCCTGCAAAATGCAAGAATTGTGCTATGATTCATGCAATCGGCTCAGAAATACCTGATGCTGTTACCGCACCTTCTGCAACGACTACTACAGAGGTGTCAACCACAAAGAAGGATAACAAAAAGACAACAGCTCCCGAAACAACTAAAAAGAAAAAGCCGGGTAGCAATAAAACAACAACTAAGGTTACAACAACTAAAAAAGATACAGATAAAACAACAAAAGCACCATCAACTACAAAGAAGCCTACAACTACAACAGTTCCAGCAACTGTTAAAAATACAACAGAGGTAGTTGCAACGGTAAAGAACGAAACTACAACAACTGTATCCGAATAAAACTTATCGGCTGATAGTTTTGCTATCAGCCGATTTTGAGGTGAATTTATGATTATATTATCAGTTGATTATGGTGATAGACGCACCGGAATAGCTGTTTGCGATAAACTTGAGATGTTGGCATCACCGGTGAGCGTAATCTCTGAGTGGAATCAGGTAGCGTTAGCTAAAAAAATTGTTGATGTTGCAACTGAGAAAAAAGCAGAGCAAATTGTAATTGGTTTGCCTAAGAATATGGACGGCTCAAAAGGTTTTCGTGCAGATGCATGTGAAGAATTAGGTGAAGCAATTAAAAAGTTTACGGAAATTCCTATCGTTTTTTGGGATGAACGTTTAACTACTGTTTCCGCCCACAGAGTTTTAAGTGAAAATAATGTCAGGGGTAAAAAACGCAAAAATGTTGTTGATGCAGTTGCTGCTGATATTATCTTACAAGATTATATTGATTCAAGAAAATTCAGATAATAATTGAGGTCTTTCAGATGTTAAAAAAAAATAAAAAGGCGGAAATCACAGAAAGTGTTATTCCTAATACTTCAGTTTATACTGCTGAATATATATTAAGCAAAGCACTTGATATAGGTGAGAATATTTTACGTTGTGGTGGCGAATCTCACAGAATAGAGGATACAATTGAACGGATTTGTTCCGCATATGGTGCGGTGCATACAGATGTTTTTGCTTTACCATCACTTGTTGTTGCGGGTATAAGAATGTCTGATGGTACTACAGCATCTCAAGTGAGAAGAGTATATAAAACCTCTAACAATATGTACAAGTTAGATGAAATGAACAATATTTCCAGGGATGTTTGCTGTGGAAAAATCTCTTTGGAGGATGTTGAAGAGAAGATTTATAATGCTCTTCATAATAAACCGTTTCCGAAATATCTTTCTATTGTTGGTGGTGTTATTGCTGCAGGTGGATTTGCAGTTTTCTTTGGTGGGAATCTCTGGGATGCTCTTGCGGCAGCAATCGCGGGATTTTTCGTTTCTGTTATGAACAGACAGAAGATTAACCTGATGAATAAAATGCTTTATACTGTTGCTCAATCATTTGTTGGTGCAATTTGTGGACTTCTTCTTGTTCATTTTGGAATCGGACAGAACATTGATATGGTTATGATAGGTACTATAATGCTGTTGATACCCGGTCTCGCGTTTGGTAATGCCGTTCGCGATTTATTATTCGGTGACACTGTATCGGGTATTATTCAGCTGGTTCAGGCTGTTCTGACTGCGGTTATGGTTGCATTCGGCTACATTGTTGCTATTATGTTTTTCGGGAGGGTGTTTTAATTGGAAGCTGTTTTAATTAAAATTGTTGCAGGAACTATAAGCACCCTTGGTTTTGCTATTCTTTTTCGTTTGAAGCCGTCTCATTGGCCATTTGCAATATTAGATGGGTTGTTTGCTTGTGTTTGCTATTTTGGTTTTACAGAGCTGTTTGGCGGGAATTTTCTGCCTAATCTTTTAGCTGCATTTGTGGCTTCTGCTTTTGCAGACCTTTTTGCAAGAATATGCAAGGCACCGTCTACCGTTTTTATTTTACCTGGTTGTATTGCACTTGTTCCCGGTGGTACGCTTTATTACGCTATGAGCAATCTTCTATCTGAAAACAGAGATGTTGCAGTTGAATACTTTTTGACAACATTGACGGTTGGTATTGGTATTGGTGGCGGTATAATAGGCGCGTCTCTTTTAAGAGTAGCTTTTCAAGCAGTGTTAAAAAAGTTTAAAAAGAAAAAAATATAAATTTATATAATTGTATTGACAGCGATATTTTGCAGTTTTATAATATCATGTATAATTATTCACTCTTTATGTGATTTTACCCAAGGAGGTTTTTTATGGAACGTTATTATCAACCTGAAATCGAGACTGCAAGTCCTGAGCAAATTAAAGCTTGGCAGGATGAACGTCTCGTGAAACAAGTTAAACATGTTTGGGACAATGTTCCTTATTATCGCGCTAAAATGGAGAAAGCAGGCGTAACGCCGGACGATATTAAGGGTACAGAGGATTTACATAAATTACCCTTTGTAACAAAGGATGATTTGAGAGAATGCTATCCTTATGGTCTTTTAGCAAAGCCCTTATCTGAATGCGTAAGAATTCAATCTACGTCAGGTACAACAGGTAAGCGTGTTGTTGCTTTTTATACACAAAAAGATATTGATTTATGGGAAGATTGCTGTGCGCGTGCTATTACAGCAGTTGGAGGCACTAACGAAGATGTTTGCCAGGTTTCTTACGGTTATGGTCTTTTTACAGGTGGTCCGGGGCTTAACGGTGGTAGCCATAAGGTTGGTTGCCTTACAGTTCCAACATCTTCCGGTAACACAGAACGTCAGATTATGTTTATTAAGGATCTGAGCGCAACAATCCTTTGTTGCACACCTTCTTACGCCGCATATCTTGGTGAATCAATGAAAGAAATGGGTCTTACACCTGATCAGATTCCGTTGAAAGCCGGTATTTTTGGTGCTGAGGCTTGGAGCGAAGAGATGCGTCGCGATATTGAAAAAACGCTTGGTATTAAGGCTTATGATATCTATGGTCTTACAGAACTTTCAGGTCCCGGTGTATCTTTTGAATGCTCTGCCCAAAGCGGTATGCATATCAACGAAGACCATTTTATTGCTGAAATTATTGATCCTGATACCGGTGAAGTTCTTCCGGAGGGTTCAAAAGGTGAGCTGGTTTTCACTTCTATTACTAAAGAAGCCTTCCCGCTCCTTCGTTATCGTACAAAAGATATTTGTATGCTTAATCGTGAGAAGTGCTCTTGCGGACGTACGTTTATAAAAATGTGCAAGCCGATGGGCAGAAGTGATGATATGCTCATCATTCGTGGTGTTAATGTATTCCCGTCACAAATTGAAACTGTGCTCCTTAATCAAGGCTATTCTGCAAATTATCAGATTATCGTTGATAGAGTTAAAAATACTGATACACTTGATGTTCAGGTAGAAATGACACCCGAAATGTTTACTGACAATATGGGTGAAATTGACCGTAGACAGAAAGAAATTGTTGATGGTCTTCGCTCTATGTTGGGTATTTCTGCTAAAGTTACTCTTGTTGCACCTAAGTCTATTGTTCGCAGTGAGGGAAAAGCAGTCCGCGTTATTGATAAGAGAAAAATCTAAGGAGGTATTTGCAATGAGTATAAAGCAGATTTCTGTTTTTGTTGAAAACAAACCCGGTTCTATGAGTTCCATGACCTCAGTTCTTGCTGAAAATGATATTGATATGAGAGCCCTTTCCCTTGCTGAAACAGGCGATTTCGGTATTGTTCGTATCATTGTTAAAGACCTTTATAAAGCAACAACTGTTTTAAAGGATGCCGGATATATACATTCATTAACCGATGTATTGGGTGTTAAAATTCCTGATGTTCCCGGCGGTCTTAATGAAGTTTTAACTATTCTTGAAGATGCCGGTATAAACATAGACTATATGTACGCTTTTATGGGCAATGGTGTTACAAAACACGCTTATATGATTTTCCGAGTTGAAGATGTTTTGACTGCCCAGAATGCTCTTGTTGAAAAAGGCATCCATATGGTAACGAAAGAAGATATAGAAAAGCTTTAATCAAAAAAATCCTGCTGTAGTAAAATACGGCAGGATTTTTTTGATATATTTATGAAAATATTGGGTAAAATATCATCGAAAGGATGATATTAATGATTGAACAAGATACAATTAGACTTCTTAGGGAATGCGATGCAGGGGTAAAAATGGGCGTTTCTTCAATTGATGAAGTACTTGATGATGTGAAATCCGTAAAGCTTAAAGAATACCTTGTAAACTGCAAAAATGAACATGTTGAACTTGATAGGGAGATTAATAAGCTTTTGGATAAGTATCATGACGATGGAAAAGACCCTAATCCAATGGCGAAAGGTATGTCGTGGATTAAAACAAATATGAAGCTTGCTATGAAGGAATCAGATGAAACAATTGCAGATTTAATTACAGATGGATGCAATATGGGCGTTAAATCTCTTAATAAGTATCTCAATGAATATTGTGCTGCTGACGAGGTTACAAAAGATATAACCAAAAGACTTATTAATCTTGAAGAGAAGCTTGCAGTTGATATCAGAAAATATTTATAAAAAATGCTACCGATCTTGATCGGTAGCATTTGCCATTATTTCTGTAATTTCTTAATAATTGCTTTGCAATCTTCTAAGTCCATAATTTTGGGAACAGGGTAGAGGGGATTTCCTTCCATAAGAGCACGTTCTGCAATAAGCTGAATATCTTCGTCCTTAATCTGCTCAAATTTATCAGGGATACCCATAGTTTCATTGAGCTTTCTGATTGCAGCGATAAAGTTCTTTGCTTTTTCACGATCACCCTGAGCAGCGCCTGAAACACCTGCAACATCTGCGAGTTCAGCAAGTCTCTTGTATGCTGTTTCGCCAAAGTAATCAAGAACATAGGGGAGAATTACAGCATTTGCAAGACCGTGAGGAATGTTATACATACCGCCAAGGTTATGAGCAATTGCGTGAACATAACCAACATAAGCTCTTGTGAAAGCAAGACCTGCGTGGAATGAAGCAACAAGCATATTTTCTCTTGCTTCAACATTTTTACCATCTTTATAAGCTTTTTCAATGTTCTCAAAAACAAGCTTGGTAGCAATAATAGCATCCTTTTCAGTCTGCTTTGTATTACTATGACCTATGTAAGCTTCAACAGCGTGTGTAAGAGCATCCAT
>JAZUOL010000132.1:0-29108 GCA_045604605.1 Acutalibacteraceae bacterium
AGGTAGTGGGTGGTACATAATTTGTTCCTTACAATTTACAATACATATCCTGAGCTTGTTTATGTTCTTTTGTTATGAAACCAAGCATTTTCTTATCTTATATTGTTTACAGATACTTCTGCATATAAACGATACTCTGATATGTACCATCTTTAAGTTTATATACATTTGGCTTTTCGGACACAATTTCAAAACCAAACTTTTCATAAAGTGCTTTTGCTCTTTCGTTACCCTTAGTAAATTCCAACTCCATAAAATCTATACCACCACGTTCGGTTGCAGCATTTATAAGTTCTTGGAACATAGCAGAGCCAATTCCCATATTCCAGTATTTTTGACGTAGTGCGATTCCTACTGATGCTCTGTGACAAGTTTTCATACCTGTTTTGAATGTAACATCACATATACCTGCAATTTCATTATTTACTTTGCAAATCAATACGAATGAATTTTTGGATTCACGAACACCTCTAACCCACTCTGCCTCACCCTCTACACTAACGCTTTCCCACTCTTCTTTATATCTTACGAGGAATTTAGTTTCACCGCTTACAGTAGCCATAAAATCAACAAGCTCAGCAGCATCAGAAATTTCAGGAGTTTTCAATATAGCTTCCATACCATTTTTCAATATAACTTTCTTTTCTTCAAATATCATTTCGATACCTCCATAAAAACAAAACAGGCACCTCCGAGAATACGGAGATGCCTTAATTTACAAAAAGATAAAAACTATATCAATCGCAAACGGACAAAACGGCTCTCCTGTTTCGGAAATTAAGATTCATTGTCATTTTGTCCACCTGCCTTTCGTTGTTTTCCATATTGTAACAGTTGTTTTTGGTGTTGTCAATAATTAGCCAGAATTTGAGTATGTCACTTACTAATACATTACAAGCTTTTATAAAAACGATTTGTCAATTTATGTGTATAATTACTCGATATTGTTAACTTATGTAAGTTTCAATCAAAACATCTCTCAAGATGTTTCTATCAATATCATCCGGAACATATTCGCTCGTACCAACTTCATTGAGAAATCTATTCATATCATTTTGTACCATTCCCTTAAGTTCAACTTTCTCGTCAGGGACCAACAAGGAAATCAATCTGTATACATCTCTACAATGTTTCTTTATGTGTTTGGATTGTCCTTTTTCGCCTGCTTCACGTCTGTCAATCAACTCGCACCAGGCTTTCACTTTAAAAGGAATTAAATATTTTTCATCCAACACTGAAATACCATCAACTACGCGCATTCCGTCCAACATAAAATGATAGTAATCGTCGTTCAAAAGAATAGCTGATAAACTAGATACATCGTCGGAAACATGTACGGGTATGAGGTGTGTATCGGCAGGGATTTCTAAAGTGTTTTTTCTGGAGAACAATTCTATCATTTGCGGATATTCTGAATTTTCCGGTTTTGTAAACCTATAGAAATTCTTTTTGTTCGAATTCCATTCTATAGTATAGCCAGCAGCTTTTACAAATGACCAAAATGCTTTCCCGAACTCACTATTAATATTTTCTACTATTAAAACTACATCTAAATCTTTTGTGGCACGAAACTCTAGACCGATTTCATCAAAAATGATTGCACAAGCAGAACCACCTATAAGCACATAATTAGTTTTATACAACTCAAAAAACTCTTTGAATTTTTCAATCCCAGTTATCTTCAACATTTAACACATCTCCCATAATTTCATCTAATGCCATTTGTATTCGTTCATCTTTATGATCCTTGAATTGAGCAAATAAAGAAATAACATCAATATAGTTCGAATCGCTCAATATTTTAGGATCATATTTAAATTGTTCGATGGTATAAAATGAATCATCAAACAAATTATATCTATCAATGAAGTTCGATGCTTCCATTTCGGCTATCTCTTTGTTTGATGCTGCATAGTAAGACATTGTACTATAATTCAGTGACCAAGATAAACGAGTTAAAGCTAGTTCATTGGACATCAAGAATTCATAAGGTCTGTTTTTTACGTAATAGACCCTTGATACAGGATTAAATAAAAACTCTTTGCCTTTTTCCCAAAACAATTTCTTTGCTATGCTTTTATAAGCTTTTCTTGTGTTATTGCCTACCGTATAAATCAATTCTCTATCTACCAATTCATTCAAAGCTCTATTAATTGTTGCAACAGATAATGGTAACTGATTTGACAATTGACGTGCGTTAGTTTCTTTAACTCGATTCAGCAGCATATAGATGAAAAGCACTTGGGCTTGAACAGAAAAATATGAATCATACTCTTTTTTTACAACATCTTTTTCTGTTAAGTTCATCATCATATTTGGAATGTATATTTGATGATTAGGCACAACAAATGCAAAGTCGGATTGAATTAAAGCATTTCTTTGTGATAATCTCAATTCATCCACCACTAACACAGGATAACAACCCGAAATTTTTTCTATTTGATTTTGCTGTTTTCTTATCGTGTTTAATTTAATATCAAATTTCTTTTTAGGTTTTGTTAATATATATTTCCTTTCGCTTCCACTAAATTGAAATTTTAAAAAGTCAAATTCATCTTTGAGAAATAGTGGAAAATTTCTTTCATATTCGTTATATAAGAAATAAATCTTATTGCCAAAAATTGAATTTAAATAAAAAATAGTATCATTCATACATTCACCTCATTTCTCTTGCATTATATCAAACTAAATGAGATAATGCAAGAGTTTTGATGCAATTTGTTTGTTGTATGATATTGCAATTTATTTTTTATGTGGTATATCTTTTCTTTGTTTAATGCGGTTAAAATTTTTAACACATAAAGTGTATTGACTTTTTAATTAAATTGCTTATAATATATTTAGAACAAATGTTCGTTTTGTTGAGGGTGCGATTATGATAGATGTTTACAATAACTGTCCTGTATTTGAAGATTCAAGCTATACATTGAGAATGGTAAATCCAGATGATTGTTTGGATTTATTAAAGGTTTATTCTGATGTGAAATCTGTTCCGTTATTTAATAGTGACAACTGTGGTGGGGATGATTTTTACTACACTACAGAAAACAGGATGATGGAAGCAATAAAATATTGGCTTTGGGAATACAGCAGACAAGGTTTTGTCCGTTGGTCAATTGTTGATAATCGCAAAAAAGAAGTCATAGGAACGATAGAGTTATTTCATCGTGATGCTAATGATTATTTTACAAATTGCGGTTTGCTGCGTCTTGATTTAAGAAGCGATTACGAGCTTTCTGCAGAAATAATAAAAATATTAACGCTTATAATAGCACCAACTTTTGAGTTGTTTGATTGTGGCAAAATTGCAACAAAAGCCAATCCTGAAGCAAACGAGAGAAGAAAAGCATTAGGTGAACTCGGCTTTGGTTTATCTGATGAGAAACTCATAGGTCATGATTGCACAGAATATATAAATTATTTTGTTTTACATAAGGGTTTAACAAAGTAATAGGTTTGGTTTTTAAGTAAATTTCCGACACAGTCAATGTTTTGCGGATATTTACTAAAACGAATTTTTAATTAGTTGACAACTCTTTTTATTAGAGTTACTATGCGAGAGAGGTGATACTTTTGACAGGTGTAATTTATGCGAGATATTCAAGTGATAATCAGCGTGAAGAGTCTATTGAAGGTCAGTTGAGAGAGTGCAAGGTCTTTGCCGAGAAAAATGGCATTGATGTTGTTGGTACATACATTGACCGAGCATTATCAGCCAAAACGGACAACCGTCCTGACTTTCAGAAAATGATTAAAGACAGTGCTAAAAAGCAATTCGATTGTGTTATTGTCTGGAAGCTTGACCGATTTGCTCGTAACCGTTACGACTCTGCTCATTATAAAGCTATTCTTCGCAAAAACGGTGTTCGTGTTTTATCTGCAACTGAAGCGATTTCACAGGGCGCAGAAGGTATCATTCTTGAATCGGTTCTTGAAGGTATGGCTGAATACTATTCAGCGGAACTTGCAGAAAAGGTTATCCGTGGTCAGACTGAAAATGCTTTAAGCTGCCGTTTTAATAGTGGTACAATTCCTATCGGCTACAAAATAAATAAAGACCGAAAATTTGAAATTGATAATGAAACTGCACCCTATGTTTTATCGGCTTTCAAGATGTACGAAGATGGTATGACAATGCAGGAAATTGCAGATGAGTTAAATGTCAAAGGTATTCGTAACACTCGTGGTACAAAATTAAATATCAATACTGTTTCCAACTTGTTGTCAAACAGAAGATATATGGGCGAGTATTATTATCGTGATATTGTGATTCCTGATGGCATCCCTGCTATTGTTCCAAAAGATTTGTTTCTTCGTGTTCAAGAAAGGATTGCTAAAAACAAAAATTCACCTGCACGATACAGAGCAGATGAACAATATATTTTATCAACTAAGCTATATTGTGGTAAATGTATGACTTTTATGGTTGGTGAAAGCGGTACTGCAAGGAATAAAAATACATATCATTATTATAAGTGCTTATCTGCAAAACGCAAACGTGGCTGCGATAAGAAAGCAGTTAAAAAAGATTGGATTGAAAATCTCGTTATCAACCAAATCATTCGGGTGATATGGGATGATAATCTGATTGAAGATATAACCGATATGGTTATGGACTTGCAGAAAAATGAAAACAATGTTCTTCCTCTTCTTAGAAAGAGACAAAACGAAATCAACAAAGGTATTTCAAATATTCTTTCTGCAATCGAACAGGGCATATTCACACCATCAACAAAGGAACGCCTTGAAGATTTAGAGAAACAAAAACGAGAAATTGAAATACAAATTGCAGAAGAAAGCATTGCAAGACCGATGCTTGACCGAGACCAAATTAAATTTTGGTTCCACCGTTTCAGAAAAATGGATGCATCAAAGCCTGAAAACCGAAGAAGATTGGTTGACAGCTTTGTAAATTCAGTAATTTTATATGATGACAGAATCGAGTTTTATTTCAACTTCAAAAAAGGTGCAAAAAGCCTTTCTTTAGAAGATTTGGAAAAAGGTTCGGATACGCTTGATTCGCTCCCACCAAAAAACAGACAAGCAATAGCTTGTCTGTTTTTTTATCCATTGCGAAAGCAATGGCATATCATCAAGGGCGACTTGTCGCCCTTGTATCTCATCAGTCCGTCAGGACTGTATATCATCACACCTTTAGGTGTGTATCAAAAATGCTTTCGCAATGATGATATCCACGGCGTTGCCGTGATGATATGCAATTCCTTGCGGAATTGATTATATACAATGCTTCGCATTGATTTCAACAAAAATATGTGTTACAATTTTGTTGAAAAGAAAGTGATATTATGCCTAAGAACTATTTGCTTATTTATTCAGAACAACTCGCAACTGATATCGCATTGTTGTGTCAAAGTATTAAAGCACCAAGCAACACTATTTTCCAAATTCAAAAAAGTTCAAGCAGTGTTTATGCAAATATTCGTGAGGCAAATTATGGTCAAAGTAAGGCAGATATGCTTTCTAAATTCGAAATAGCACTAAAAGAATGTAGCGAAACGGAAGGTTGGCTACAATTATTATTTAATACCAACGCTGTTGATGAAGATACATATAAAAAACATAGAAATCTTTGTGGCAGAATCAGACGAATGCTGATTTCAAGTTGTAAAACGTTAAAAGAAAAGATTTAATTTTTAACTAAAGGTGGTGAGGCTTTGTTTAGTTTTTTTAGAAAAACAAGAGAAAAAATAACGCCCATAGACTTAAATAATCCTGATGCAGTAGTAACTGTTATCAACTGTCGACACTCTAAAAATCCTTTTGGTAAGAACTATCGTGGCTGTTGTGAAATTCAAGAAAAATATTTTACTTCAGTTTGTTTTCAGACGATTGATGGGAATGATATGATTTACGAACAACCTCACCGATGCTTTGTGAATTATTTAACTCCGGAAGCATATCCATATTCGTTATGGGTTGGTCGAAAAATAGAACTCTACGAGGGCAAGTATCATGTCGGCACAATGGTTATAGAGGAAATTATGAATAAAAACCTTGACCGAAACACTGAATTTGAAAACGACAAAGATGTATTGCTGAATCCTGATATTATAAATATTGCTTTGAAGCTCTCTCTTGAATGGGGTAAAGGTTTTGTAAAACCACTAGATATTAAGCTGATGAAAGCATTGCCCTATCTGTCAGGAACAGATATTGAAAAAATATCTGAATATGTTATTCAGGTACGAGATGATGTTCTTTGGGAAATATATTGTCCGAATTGGGATGTAGAAGAAGGAGCTTTGAAAATTGATGCTCAAAAAGCAACAATTAAAAAATATCCTTGGATTAATAAAGATAATGTAGCTTCATTAGATTCTCAAGGGAAGTATTATGCTTGGCACGGTTAAATAATTCTCTGGACTTATAACAGTTTCTGTGCGTAATTGTTGTTACCAAAAAAGAAAGGTGGCAATAATATGAGTAAAGAAGAATTGCAGAAAGAAATTTGGTTTTTATATAGACTTTGGTATAGATACTATCTTATCTATACTTTTCTTCGCGAGAACAAACGAGAATTAGAGTTAGTATCAAAACTGCAGGAAAAGCAAAACGAACTTTTACGGCTTGCGGAATTTGCAAAAGACCAATTTTAAGTAGGAATCTAAATTGTTCATAACAGCCTCTTTCTTTTACTTGCATTGTTTTTTATAAGTTTGTATAATGAACTATAAGATATATGTAAAAAACACCAGAGGTGATTTTATGAGCATACAAAATTTAATCGCACAATATAAAGAATATAAAAACGGCATAAGTCATTGCACGTTTAATCCCGAAGGTCCGGGTGTTGTGAGAATTCATCTTGTACCGCCAAAATTCAGGCTTTTCGGGGACAGAGCTTACATAGTTATTTTAAATGGTTATTATCTTTTACCTCTGGGTTATTCCTGGGCATTATTGCTTTCAAATTTTATGAAAGAGGTAAATGTTTTTAACGGAAGGCCTATAACCGAAAGAGATGAAGACCGTATTTTTAAGAACACGGTTAAAAATACGCTTTCTGTATATCCTTCAATGAGCAAGGATGATATTGAAGGGGATCTTGAGTTTATTTTAAGAGTTCTTTTTGCTGTTGCAAGAGGCGATGACCCTGAGGTTGAGATTGAAAAGCTTTCCCTTCGTCAATACAGCAAGAATATGACCGCACCGCACAGAATGGATTTGCTTGTCAGCGCCATGACTGATGAAAACGGCAAATGGCAATGTAACCAGAAATGCACATTCTGCTATGCGGCAGGGCAATGCAAAAGCCAAACGAAGGAACTGGGAACAGAGGAATGGAAGAAAATAATTGATAAGCTTTACAGAGCTAATGTTCCCATGGTGACTTTTACCGGTGGAGAGCCAACAATTAGAGGTGATATCGCTTCTCTTGTTGCACATGCGGAAAAAATGGTTACCCGCCTTAATACCAATGGTATAAATTTAACTCCCGGGTTAGTAAGTGAACTAAAGACTGCAGGGCTTGACAGCGTTCAGGTGACTCTTTATTCCCACGATGAAAATATTCACAACTCTCTTGTGGGTTGCCGGCATTTTGAAGATACGGTAAATGGCATAAGAAATGCAGTCAATGAAGGTCTTGACGTAAGTGTAAACACACCTCTTTGCAAGAAAAACGCAGACTATTTAAAAACTTTGGAGTTTATAAAATCTCTCGGCGTAAATTTTGTTACGGTCAGCGGTCTTATATGCACGGGAATGGCAGAAATTAACCACGAAGAATATGACCTTTCTGAAGATGACTTATTTGAAATTGTTAAACAGGCAAAAATGTTCTGCACACTTAATGAAATGGAAATGGATTTTACTTCTCCGGGACTTATTTCAAAAGAAAAGCTGGAGGCAATCGGAATCAATGTTCCTATGTGCGGTGCAGCGCTGAGTAATATGGCAATTGCTCCCGATGGCGCAGTTGTTCCCTGCCAAAGCTGGCTGAATTCCGATGCGGATTTAGGAAATATTCTAACAGATAAGTTTTCTGATATATGGAAAAATCCAAAATGCATAGATTTAAGAAAAATGACAGATGAGGAAGCTTTGAGTTGTCCTTTCAGAACAAAGAGGGGTGAATAAAAAGTGAAGCTGAAAAGAGATACCAATGATTATTCTGCAAAAACTATAGAAAATCGCAGGAAATTTCCCGTAAGAAACACAGCAATAATTGCAGTTTGCATAGTTGTTCAGATGATTTTAGCATATTTTGCCATAACAGCAAAAGCAGAACCCCAGGATATTATTGAAAAATACAGCATTAGCGTTGAAGCCTTAGAAGACGGTACTCTTGATATTGAATATTCTTTCTTATGGAAAGCTATTGACACAACAGAAGAGCTTACCTGGGTTGAAATTGGTATGCCTAATTCTATGTTTGCTGTTTATGAAGGTTCAGTTTCGGGAAACATTAAAGAATATACCGAAATATATGAGGACGGCTATACTGGAGTAAGACTTGATTTTCACAGAGGCTATAAGGGCGGAGAAAATATTAAATTTTCTTTTAAAGTAAATCAGGCGTCTATGCTCTGCAAAGATAATGACAGCTATTTTTATGAGCTTGTTCCTTGTTGGTTCAATAGCACACCTGTGGAAAATTATGAGTTCCGATGGAAAAAGACAGATTCTACATTTGGGGTAGACGGAGCAAAAGTGGAAAACGGTTATTATACATGGTCCGGCGCCTTTGACTGTGGCGAATATGAAATAATGCAGGTTTCCTATGATTTAGGCGCTTTCGGAGATGTTGATGTTGTGGAATATGAGCCTTTCAGCACCAATGGAGCTTTCAATCAGCTTGCAGAGGACAGAATTATAAAAATAGTTGTTTTTTGTGTTGTAATTGCGGGCTTGCTTGTTGCTGAAATTTATCTTTTAGACAGCCACGTTTCCTATCGTAGAGGAAGAGGTTTTCTTGTTGGTTACGGATACCCCATACATACTTACGGGTATCAGAATCCAAGATATATAAAAGCATATAACAGAGCCCATACCTCTACTTCAACAAGAGGTGGTAGTGGCGGCTTTCGCGGCGGAGGATGCGCCTGTGCCTGCGCATGCGCTTGTGCCGGTGGTGGTAGAGCAGGTTGCAGTCAGAAGGACACCTATACGAATATTGAACGAATTAAAAAATATTAAAAATTACATTTAAAACCGAAACTCTCGAAAGAGTTTCGGTTTTTTTCTTGTTGAGTTTCATTTCAGCTTTTTGTAAAGCGTAATTAATAACAGAAGATATATTTTTTTGTTTAAAAATAATATTGAGAAAAATTTGCTTATTATAGTATAATTACCATAAATAATGATTAAATGTCGGAGGCGTTTTTAGTATGAAAAGGGTTGCGAAGCGCATAGTTGTTTTATGTGTTTGTGTTATGTTGCTTGTAGTGAGCTTTTTAACTCCTGTAGCATATGCGGCAACAGGTGTTTATGAGCTTACCTTTGACAATTTGTTTGTTTTTGAGCAATGGGCAAATCATGCTAATTTAAAGGTACTTGCAGCGGATAATTCTACAACCAGTACATTAACAACAGATGTATCAAATGGTAGCTTTGTGTTAACAAACAATTCAAGTGATGAAGTTTTCACAAACTTTTCAATGAGTTCTGTAGGTGCATTTTATTCAATGCCTGTTGAAGAGAAAACAGAATATATGTTTTCCTATGTTGCAAACGGAACAACAACCAGTTTCGAAACCTTCGTTTTTTATTTTGACGAGGCGGGACAGTTTACATCATTTGAACCAAAGAATGCATATCAATATGGTCTTAATGAATGGAGCTTTACAACTCCTGAGGGTACAGGCTATATTCAGGTCAGGTTTGACAATAATACGCCCGGTTCAAATGTAACTGTATCTGATATAAGAATTCGTTCAAAAGCAGTTTATGATTATGCAAAAAACAATACTTCCCGTAAAATCTTCACATATGTTGCCGGTGGGGTGTACGGAGCTCTTCCTGTCCCTGAAAGAGAAAACCTTGTTTTTGCAGGTTGGTATACAGGTCCTGACGGAACCGGTGAAAAAATTACTTCAAATACTGTTGTATCACCATCCAGTAAATGTTTATATTCTAAATGGGATCCGATTATAGATGGAGAGTTGAGTATTGTTTGCTTACCTATAAAGCAAGAATATTGTGTGGGTGAGAAGCTTGCCTCGAAAGGTTTGGTTATAGGCGTTAAATACCCCAATGGAACAAAGGAAAATATTGATGAAGGCTTTACTTGCTCTCCCGAATATTTAACAACTGCCGGCACCCAGACCATTACTGTTACATATGGTAACAGCACAGCCACGTTTAATGTAAATGTTAAAGCGTCAGAATCTAAGATAATAAATATTAACGGTTCTCAAAAAACGGTTAGTTGTACTAATTATAAATATGCTCTTAATTATAGCGGAACAGCATTTAACTGCTATACAATAAAATACTCTTCTGATGCCTATGTTAAAGGAGAATTAAATTTTAACGGAACTATTGAAGAGTTCTTTTTAGAGCCTGACGAAAATGGTGAGTTTTCAGGTTATATTGATGGTTTTATCAGTGGTACCACTCAAACTGCAATTACAGATATAACCCTTACACCTCTTGATAAAGAGGGTATGGATTTTACTTTAGATTCAATCAACTTATCTAAAGCAACTAATCCCGGAGATTCAAGCGGTATGGTTTATCTTTCTGATAGCAATTATAAAATTGGTATTGACTTGGATTGGGGTGGTGCGCTTACCTATTTAGAGGACTTAACCAACAGTGTTATGTCTTCTGTGAAAAAATATGGTACAAAAACAACCGAGGTTGATTTTAAATCTAAGGTTGGTACATCAAGCTGGACTTATAATACAAGCAGTAATGTTAACTTAATAAATGCTCACGATACCGGCAGACTTGTTCAGCAGTCCTATTACGGCACAGGCTCTTATCCTTATGAGCCGGGTATGTATGGTGAAGCGGTATGGAACTATAACCCTGTTCAGGGTGGTAACCTTTATAACGAAGCAAGTAAAATTGTTGATTTGAAGGTTTCCGATAATGAAATTTATATTAAATGCCGTCCTCTTGACTGGGCAAAAGAAGCAAAAGATATAACACCAACATATATGGAAGCCTGGTATACCCTTGAAAATGGTATGATGAGGGCAACCTGCAGATTTGTAGATTTTTCGGGTTATCCCGGAGTTACTACAACACAGGAGCTTCCTGCCTTTTACTGTGTTGAACCGCTCAACGATTTCGTTTATTACACAGGTGGCGAGGCTTGGTCAGACAGCAATACTAAAACAAATATTACAGATTTAGGCTTCTGGGGAACAGCTACAGATCAGGATTTCATTTGTAACGAGAACTGGGCTGCATTTAAAGGTGACGATGATGATAGCTTTGCAATCGGAATTTATTGTCCCGGGCAGACACTTTTCCATACAGGTGTTTATTATAGCGGTGATGGAGTAACCCGTTGCTCCACTACAGACCCCGCAACAGAAGATCCCACATCATATATTGGTGTTGTGGATGTTCTTCATTTCCAGAGTTATAAACCCATTTCGTATTGTTATTATATATCAACAGGAATCGTGGATGATATACGAGGCGATTTTAAAACTGTTGCACAGAAGAATACAGATATATGTAATGCAACAAATACAAATGGCTTCTGTGATATGTGCGGAAAATATGTTGAGCCAAAACTTAACGAAAACAATGTTTATGAAATATCTACTGCAGGTGAGCTTCATTGGTTCAGAGACTATGTGAATAGCGGTAATGTTAACGCAAATGCAGTTTTAACCTGCGATATTACAGATAACAATGATGTTCTTACAGGTTATGGTGTTTTAGCAAGTGATACCTCTGCTTTCAGAAAATGGACACCAATAGGTAGCGAAACCTATAAATATAGTGGTCATTTTGACGGTCAGGGTTATACAATAAACGGACTTTATATGAATGATTCAACAATTTCCTATGGCGGACTTTTCGGTTACACAGCTTCAAGTGCGATAATTGAAAAGGTTGGTGTTGACTATTCATATTTTAAGGGTAATCAATATATAGGCGGAATTTGCGGTTATTCTCAAGGAAAAATCCATAATTGCTATTCATTTTATACAGTTATCAATGCAGCTGATAAATATGTCGGTGGTATAACGGGCTACAATGGTGGTAGTGTTCAAAGCTGTTACAATGCAGGTCTCGTGAATGCAAATACATATGCCGGCGGTATTGCAGGATATACAACTTCTGCTACAAACTTGTCCGATTGCTATTATATGATAAATGCCGTTTCGGATGGTTCTGCAAAAGTGCAGAATGGTGTCGGTAATTCTGAAAAGGGTTTAACAACTGCTGATAAATCCGGCGCCACTTGCGGAAAAACGGTTGAAGAATTTGCAAATGGCGAGGTAGCATATTTATTGCAAGAAGTAAATGAAGAACAGCTTTGGGGACAAAAGGCTAACATTCCCGGTTCAGGTCCGGTGTTTGATAAGAGTAATAACTACAAGGTAAGTGCTGTTCCCGATGCAAATCAATATTCAGTTGCCCGTATCGGTGATGTGGATGAGGATACTGATATTGATATCTCAGACTATCAGCAATTGGTTAATAAGGCACTTTCACCGGAAGAGGAAGATTATAGTGAGCTTTGTCGAACAGATATTGACGGAGACGGTTGCCTTGATGTTATAGACTGTTCTCTTATGAACTTGTTTATGAATGGTTTAATTGATAAAGTTGATGTTTATTTAAAAGGTGATTTCGACTGCGACGGAATACCATTTACACAGGAGGATGTAAATGCCATTAAAAAGGGTATCATAAACCAGGAGAAATTAAATACAAGGCAGAAATACGCTTGTGATTTGAATTTTGACGGTGTGCTTGATATAAATGACAAAGATATCTTAATTATGCAGAACGGAAATGCGGGCAACCCAATTTTTACAAATATGGAGGAAGCAATGGAGTTAAGAAGTAAAACTGCAAATGTAATTATCCTTGCAGGTCAGTCCAATGCTTATGGTGCAAGCCCGTTGACAGATGCGGTTCGTACAACAGTCGGCAACACAGATTTCTCAAATATTCAAATTAAATATAACAACATCAATACTTCTGATGGTGTGAACTGGCAGACTTTGTTTTCAAACGAAGGCTTCGAAACCTTCCGTTTAGGTATAGGCGGTCAGGGAGATGCCTGGTTTGGTCCTGAGGTAGGTGTTGCCTATCAGCTTGCGAGCGACGAAAAAACAAAGGATGAAACATGGTATATAATTAAATATACTGCTGCGGGTACATTCCTTGGTGGCGACTGGTTGTATGATACCACAGGCAAATACAGTAACGAAAATAATCACGCAAATATTTATAATTCCTTGGGTGGTTACCTTGCAGATAATATGGTAAACTATGTAAATGAAGCTCTTGATGAAATCGAAAGTAAACACGGCAATAATATTAATGTCCGTTCATTTATGTGGATGCAGGGCGAAAGTGATGCAGGCTTTGAGGTTTGGGCTAACCAGTATGGCGATTTGCAGAATATTCTTGTAAACCGAGTGCGCACAGAGTTTGAAGGAAGAGACAAGGACAACAGTATCGGCTTTGTGGATGGCGCTATTGCGGCATACAAAGATGGTATTAACACTTGGACATACTCCGATACTGTTAATACTCATAAATCAAACAACGCATCTCTTTGGTATGTTCCTGCCAATACAAGCAAAAATGTAATAAATAAAACTGCTGCAGGTCTTTATCAGAATGCCACAAGCTCAGCAACCATACTGCCAAATTCAATCTGGGTTGACACATCTACCTGTTTGTCCAAACTGGAAAACAATAACGAAAACGGCGAAAATGACGGATATCATTACTGCGCTGACTCAATGCTCAGGATAGGCATATGGTTTGCTCAGGGTATGTTGACAATTTCATAAAACTAAAAAAATAATCGTCTGAAAACCAATGATTTTCAGACGATTATTTCTTATCTTTTTTCTATTTCTTTATTTATTCTTTCTCTTAAAGCAAGCAACCATTCTTGCTCGTGAGGATAGGTTTTGAAGGAAAGGGGAATATCTAATCCCTGTTCAATAAGGTTTAAAACATATTCTCTTGATGTAAGGCTTTCCAAAAGCTTTAACGCCCTTAAATCCTGAAAACCTTCGTTAAAAACAAGATGGCGAAGAGAGTTGAGAGGGCTTCCGTCTTTACCGGGGTAAACCATATATGAGTCGCCTGCAGGGAAGCTTCCTCCTGCATCTGTAATCTTAAAGGGGTTTATGGGCTTAATCGAATATTGAGAATACCAGAAATTGTGACCCCATTGTAAGAAGCCCTTGGCGTCGTATTTGTAAAGGAGAACACCTAAAACACGGTTTCGGAGTGATGGCTGGGCAAACATTCTGTTGGGTAAGAAATCATGAATCTGTGTGCAACAGTAATATGTCCAGAAATCCTTTACTTCAGGGCGGAATATATCTGCAACATCCTCACCGCAAACGGGAGTTTTGATAAGCCCGTTTTTATAATATTTGATGTCAGAAAGAGCATCGAGCATATTGAAATCTGAGAAAAGCTCTCTGATAATATTTGCCGCTTTTTTATATTCCTTTATCTGTGATTCATTTGGCTCATCGGACACATGTAACCAGCATTTGTCTTTGATGCCTAATTCTTCAACCTCTTTTTTGAAGGTGGGTGCAAACGCTGTTAAAAACGCCTTGTATGCCTTACCGCTTGCCTTAGTTTCCCAACCAAAAATGCGTTTCTCCTTGCCGTTTACTGTGGCAATAATTTTAGGTGCGTGTTTTGCACCCCATTGGGTAAAGAAATGAGAAATTTCGAAGGCTTCAATACCACAGTCAAGGCAAAGCCTTACATATTTTCTGAAGTTTGTAAAATCAAAAGAATACTCGGCATTTTCTTTTGTAACCTTTACCAACTGAACAGTCGGGCGTTCTCCGCCTACTGCAGTATCAAGGGGAGGAGTGAAAATGGGAGTTAAGAGCATATTTACGCCATGTTCTGCGGCATTTCTTATATAGTTTTCAACAATTCTCCAATATTTATCAGAGAAAACATCAACCTTGTAATAAGTGCAAAGGCAGTCGTTGTGAAACCAGTTGGTGTAAAGAAGCTCCTGCTTTGGTAAATCGCAATCAATGATATCAAGGGTGAAGAGCTTTTCAATAGCTTTACCATTTGAGGTAATTGTGATTTTAATAGGGTGTTTGTCTGAAACATCTCCGTTGGGCTTGTATTCAAACCAAAGGGAAGACCACTCGTTTTCTTTAAGTGTTAAAGAGCTTTCTGTGGGCTCAAGCAAATCAGGGAACTCCTTGCGATTAAGGTCGTAATGAAATGAATCGTAGTCGTGCTTTTTGTTTCTCCTGAAGGGAATATTTTTGACAAAATATGGTGTGATGTTTTTTTCAAGCTCTGACTCTATTTTAAAGCTTACCTGGGCTTCCTCAGCAGCTTCGGGGCAAAGAGCAACCTGAAAAGAAAACACTTCGTTTTTTAAGCAGGAGAAAGAGCTGAACTCCTTGAAGTTCGGTTCTTTATCTTTAAATACTTTAACAAGTGAAGACAATAATAACGCTTTCATGAATTAACCCTCTTTTCTACAGATATTTTCATTATAACGATTATAGTTATAAACATAATGAATGTCAAGAAATAGTGGGTGTATAAAACAACATAAAAAACCAATAATTTTTTTATCAGTAAAATTATTGGTTTACAAAATTTTGAAAATGTGCTATTATAATTCAGTTATGAAAATTTCAGAAAGGAGGTATTTGCAGTTGGAACACAAAATAGTTCATTTTGCGGCTGATAAGGCGCTTTCAAGAATTTTAAAGTATATTGATAAAGCACCCGAAGAGAATCTTTTGAAGATTTTAAAGGTTGCGGAAAAATATTTCACAATGTACCCTAAAGAAAACTATGAGAAAATGCGTAAAGCTGTCGGAGATAAAGACAATGTTTATATGCAGCTTGCAAAGAATATTCTGAATGATGTTGACCGTGATTTGGTTAAATCATTGTTGATTTCCCTGGGTATTCATGCCGGATACTTCGGAACAAAAACTGTCCGCGCAAAGCGCGATAAATATAATTGCAATATTCCTTTCATTATTCTTTTTGACCCCACAAGTGCTTGTAACTTAAAGTGTAAGGGTTGCTGGGCAGCAGAGTATGGTCATAGCTTTCAACTTTCGCTTGATGAAATGAGAAAAATTGTAAACCAGGGTAAAGATTTGGGAACTCATTTTTATATGCTCACAGGCGGAGAGCCTCTTATAAGAAAAAATGATATTGTTACTCTCGCTTCTGAAAATCCCGAATGTACTTTCTTAATATACACAAACGCAACTCTTATTGATAAAAAGCTTTGCGATGATATTAAAAAATGTGGCAATATTACCCTTGCCCTTTCCATTGAGGGCGATGAGTGCAGTAACGATGACCGTAGGGGTCAGGGCGCTTATGAAAAGACTATTGAAGCAATGGAGCTTCTTAAAAAAGAGAAAATACTTTTCGGTATTTCTGTTTGTTATACAAGCAGAAATGTAAATGATGTAACAAGTGATGAGTTCCTCGATAAAATGGTTGATTTAGGTGTTAAATACGCTTTCTATTTCAACTTTATGCCGGTCGGTAAGGGTGCGGATAAGGATTTGATACCCACACCTTCACAACGAAAATATATGTATTTCTGGATGAAGAAAATGCGTAACGGGCACACAGGAAAGCCTTTGTTTGTAATGGATTTCCAGGACGATGGCGAATATGTGGGCGGTTGTATCGCAGGTGGCAGAAACTATTTCCATATCAACTCAAAAGGCGATATGGAGCCTTGCGTTTTTGTTCATTATTCCGATTCCAATATTAAAACAGACACGCTTCTTGGGGCTCTTCAAAAGCCACTCTTTATGGCATACAGAAAGGGTCAGCCTTTTAATGACAATCACCTGATGCCATGTCCTATGCTTGAAAATCCTGATATTTTAAGAAAAATCATAAGAGATACGGGAGCGAAAAGCACAGATTTTGTTTCGCAGGAAACAGTTGAAGAGCTTTGCTCAAAATGCGATGATTTCAGTAAAGCGTGGAAACCCGTTGCAACTGAAATCTGGGAAAATAATCCTCACCCCAAAACACATACACAATATTACAGAGACCACAAATAAAAAACCTTGCTTCATAAATGGAGCAAGGTTTTTTAGTTAAAAGTTAAGAGTGAATAGAAGAGGTGAGGTTATCTTACAATTTTTTCACCGTCAAACACGATAATTCCGTGACCGTGACCTGTTTTACCACCGCTTAAAACGTGTTTCTTAAAGGCTCTTTGCATAGAAGTGTTTTCATCCCATTTTTTAGGAGATTTATAACCACTTGCATTGAAAATTCTCCAGGCATCGTCAAATTTGTCTTTTGCTTCGCTTGAAACAATTTCAAAGTCACCGATGAACTTAAGAATGTTTGAGTTTTCAGGAAGGAAATCCTTGTAGCCTTCATAAATAAGCCATGAGCCACACTCGAAAATCATAAGACCATCTTCGCGGCGGAATTCAGGGAAGAACTGATATGCCTGCTTGAAGGAATCAAGGCGAACTTCATCTGTAAGCGGAATTCCTGATGAGGGAATATGGAAGCCGAGAGTTTTATCGCCTTTTTTAATAGTGATACCTGCGGATGATGTGAAATCCTCACCACCGTATGTAGTCATATCAAACTGGTATCTTCCCAATGCAAATCGGTGGAGATTGAAAAATTCTGTGTTCCACCAGGGCACGAAGGTACCGTGAACCTCCTTGCACTTAACGCATTCATCGTACTTGTATTTTAAATCTCTGATTGTATGCCAGAAAAGCTCTTCGCTCAAACCTCTTTCTTTATAGAGGTTGTGCATAACCTCAGCAGCACGAATGAGGAAAACCATATCCAAAGTGTATTCCTTGATACCATAACCGATTGAAAGCAAGGTCATTTTATCAAAGCATTTTCCGAAATCATGTGCTTCGGGGAAAAGATATTCATTGAAAATTGCTTCAAATTTTTTATTGAAATTCTTTGAATTGTCAATTTTTGTTGCAACCTTTTCAAAAATTTCAACCGCTTCCTGAGGAAAATCTAATCTTTTTTCAACCTCTTTAAAATGTTCGTTAAGTATTACCATATTTACACATCCTTTAGTTTCTTAAGCTGTTAAGAGGAGCGGGAATTCTGCCACCTCTGTTTATGAAATCTTCGCAACCCTCGTTATGCACAGGCATAACGGGTGCGGTTCCCAAAAGGCCACCCATCTCAATAGAGTCGCCAACGTTTTTGCCGGGAGCAGGAATAATTCTTACAGCGGTTGTTTTGTTATTTATCATACCGATTGCGGCTTCATCGGCAATAATTGCAGATATTGTTTCTGCACTTGTGTTACCGGGAACGGCTATCATATCAAGACCAACGGGGCATACGCAGGTCATAGCTTCCAATTTATCAAGTGTAAGAACGCCTTTTTCTGCGGCGGCAATCATACCTTCATCCTCGGAAACAGGAATAAATGCACCTGAAAGACCACCAACGTGAGAGGATGCCATAACGCCACCTTTTTTAACTGCATCATTAAGCATAGCAAGAGCGGCTGTTGTTCCGTGAGTACCGCAAACGTTTACACCGATTTCTTCAAGTATTCTTGCAACAGAGTCGCCAATAGCGGGAGTAGGCGCAAGGCTAAGGTCAACAATACCGAATTCTGCACCCAGACGCTTTGAAGCTTCGCTTGCCATTAATTGACCCATTCTTGTAATCTTGAATGCGGTTTTTTTAATTGTTTCTGCAACAACATCGAAGGGTTCGCCTTTGATTTGTTTAAGGGCATTGTAAACAACACCGGGACCTGAAACACCAACATTTATTGCGCACTCAGGTTCGCCAACACCATGAAAAGCGCCTGCCATAAAAGGATTATCTTCAACTGCATTGCAGAAGACAACAAGCTTTGCACAACCGAAACCATCGCGGTCTTCGGTTCTCTTTGCAGTTTTCTTAATGGTTTGCCCCATAAGCTTTACTGCATCCATATTGATACCTGCTCTTGTTGAGCCTATATTAACAGAAGAGCAAACGAAATCAGTAGTTGCAAGAGCTTCGGGGATGGAATTTATAAGTCTTCTATCGCCTATTGTGAAGCCTTTTTGCACAAGTGCGGAAAAACCACCGATAAAGTTCACGCCACATTCTTTTGCAGCCTTGTCCATAGCCTGAGCAAAGATGGTATAATCCTCTGTTTCACAGCTTTCTGCGGCAATGGCAATAGGAGTAACGGAAATTCTCTTGTTAATAATGGGAATACCCATCTCTCTTTCAAGGTCTTCGCCTGTTTTCACGAGATTTTCTGCGTATTTAGTGATTTTATCATACATCTTCTGCGCACAGATTACGGGATCCGGATGAGCGCAGGAGCGCAAGGAGATACCCATTGTAATAGTACGTATATCAAGATGCTGATTATCAATCATATTGAGAGTTTCAATAATTTCGCGTTGATTAAGCATAAGTCACCTCAGATTTTGTGCATAGCATCAAAAATATCTTCACGTTGAATACGGATGCTTACACCCAGGCGTTCACCCTCTTTATCAAGAGCGTCAACAATTTCGGGATAGGAAACATTAGCCCCCTTAACATCAACAAGCATATTCATTGTGAACATATTTTGCATAACAGTCTGGCTTATATCAAGGATATTTACATTGATTTTTTGAAGAACAACGCAAACGCCTGCCATAATACCTACTTTGTCTTTGCCTACAACGGTTATAATAGCGTTCATAAAATAATAACTCCTCTAACCAATATTTAATTTATTTTATCACAACAAAAAAAATAATACAATAAAAGAGACGGAAAAAACCGTCTCTTCATTTATATATTTTTTAATCTTTCATATTCTTCTACAGTAATTTCAATAACCTTACCGTGTTTAAAGCCGTAGGGAAATGAAAATTCTTCATCTGCTCTTTTAAAATTCATATCACCCGGGCAAGAGGAAACAAAAGGAACATACCCCATTTTCTCTTTCTCGCAACCGAAAAAGTCAAGCATAAGACACCATCTGCCGTCAGGAAGTGTATAGGTAGTAGGTCCTTCATAAGAGCCGGGATTAGGTAACTCTCTTTCCATATATTCCTGAAAGCCTTGATCGTGATCAAACGGGCCAAAGAGATTTTTGGATGTGGAATGCATATTCATTCCGGGATTATGTGCATTTTTATAGAAAAGGTGGTATGTATCACCCACTTTGGTTATATGAGAATCAAGTATTTCATTTGACTTTGTGAAGTAAAGCTTTGGCTCAGAAAATGTTTCAAAATCCTTTGTAACCGAACAATAAATTGACATATGAGTAAAATCATTTTCTGCAACCGTTGAACCCCAATGAATGAGATATTCTTCATTTATCTCGTCAAAGAATATCTCGGGTGCCCACATACAACCGAAATCATTTCTGCCGAAGTGAACCAATTTCTGTTCCGAAAAATGAACAAGGTCATCTGTTTTCCACATAGAAAGGCATTTGCTACCGTGACTATTGATGTGTTTCCAATCAACATTATAGTTTTCATCCATTTGACGAACAATGCAAAGGTCGGTTGTGAGGATTACAAAGCCACCTGTGCGAAGCCTGATTATTTCAATATCACGGCAACCTTTGTCACCCAAAGTGCTCATAAGTATGGGTTTTCCGTCATTAACCTTTTCCCAATTAAAGCCGTCTTTACTTATGCCGAAATAAACAGCCTCGCCATCAACAGTAACTTTTTCTTTGAAATGAACAAATAAATATGGCATAATATCACCTTTAAATCATTTTATATCTTCCGAAAACACAAATGTATGTTTTCCGTGTTGCTTTGCATAATAGAGTGCATCATCTGCATTTTTATAAAGCTCAGAGAGGCTTGTTCCGTCTGCGGGATAAATGCTTATTCCCACACTTGCGGAAACATCATATTTTTTATAAGCAGAACAAACATTTCCAATAGCTACCATAAGAGCGGACGCTTTATATTCTGCAATATAACGTGCAGGGCAGTGTTTCATAAGTATGAAAAATTCATCTCCGCCCACTCTGCCGATTAAATCGGTGTTTCTGAAACAGGATTTAACCGCGTTTATTAAATCCACTAAAAGACGATCGCCTTCCTGATGTCCCAATGTATCGTTCAAGCGTTTAAAATTGTCAATATCAATCATAAACAAGGCATGGGAACTGTTTAACCCATCTGTGCCAAGGAATGTGGTTATTTTCTTTGTTATGGCGGCACGGTTGAGAACTCCCGTCATCTCGTCAGTTTCCGCTGCTTTTAAAAGGGAAACCTCTTTTTTCTTTCTTGCATCAATATCGCGGGATATAAGAGCTACCGACAAGTGATTATTTTCGGGATTAACAAGAAACTTTATAATATCCTGAACCCATCGGATTTTTCCGTTGGGAAGAATACGGCGATATTCCATAACTATATCGCGTCTGCCGTTGGTGAAAATTTCTTTGATATATTTTTTAGAAAAATTTTTATAAAAAGTGAATGCATCGCTGTCACTATCAGCAACACCATCAAATGCAACGGAGCAAAAAACATCTATATCTTTAAAAAGCGGAAGCTTAAAGCCGTTCACTGTCCTGCGGTGTTCTTTTATAATTTCCCAATTATCTGCATCAATAAGACTGAGACAATAGGTGTTTTTATTGGTAGAAAGAAGAAAATCAAGCTCTTGATCGTAGCTTTGTTTATCGAGATATTCTTTTGATGTTTCGCGAATCATACCGAAAATTCCTATAGAATTTCCGTCCTCATCATAAAGAATGTGCTTCTTTGCAAATCCAAAACGGGAGTTTCCTTCTTTGTCGGGAATGAGGTTTACAACATTAACCTCAGATTTCCCCGAAACCAGCATTTCAAGGTCTTGTAAGCGATATTTTTCTGCAATATCGCTTTCCCCATAGATTTCTTCATCGGTTTTTCCGATTATTTCATCAACATCGGATTTCCCTGTGTATTCTATAAAACTGTTTGATACGGTGATATAGCGTAAATCTTTATCTTTAACAAAAATTATATCCGGAGTAATATTTAAAATGGCTTCTAATATGGCAGGGGTATATTTGAGGGTACTTTTAGAGTTTCTATTGTTGCTCGGTGAAGTAGTCATTTTGTTTTCCTCCTTACAAATTTATACCTTAAGTTTAGCATATCGCAGCATCTTTGACAATTGATAATATATAATAAGAATTCAATTAAATTGTTGTAAAAAATGATATGTGTGATATAATTATGACAATGGTGAAACTTTAGAGAGAAAGGCCAAGTTATGAAAAAAGCAAAACTAAATCTTTCTACAACACATATAATATTGTTCAGTTTTTTTGCAGCGGTGCTTTTGGGCAGCGTCTTGCTTTCCTTGCCCATAAGCTCGGCGACAGGAGAATGGACACCATTTATTGATGCGCTCTTCACATCAACAACTGCTACTTGTGTTACAGGTCTGGTTGTAGTGCCGACATTTTCTGCATGGAGCACATTTGGTCATATAGTTATTTTATGTTTAATTCAGATTGGCGGATTGGGAGTTATTACAGTTGTTTCCATACTCGCTATGATGTTTCACAGAAAAATGGGGCTTTCTGACAGACTTCTTTTGCAGGATGCTTTTAATCTGAACACTCTATCAGGTCTTTCTCAGTTTGTTAAAAAAGTTGTTTTGGGAACTTTTTTAGTTGAGGGTATCGGTGCTCTCCTTTATATGACCGTGTTTGTTCCCGAATTCGGTTTAAAGGGTATATGGATTTCTGTTTTTACGGCAATTTCTGCCTTCTGCAATGCAGGAATTGATATAATTGCAGAAAACAGTTTATGCAATTATGTTCATAATCCTATCCTTAATCTTACAACTTGTCTTTTGATCTTTTTCAGTGGCATAGGGTTTATTGTATGGTGGGATGTTATAAGAGTTTTAAAATTAAGAAAAAAGAGAAAAATTAAAGTAATAAAGGCATTGTCCTTGCACAGTAAAATTGCTCTTACAACAACCTTGATTTTGATTTTCGGCGGTGAAATTTTCATATTCCTTTTTGAGTATAATAATCCGCAAACTATGGAAAATTTTACACTTTATCAAAAAATCCAGGCGTCATTTTTTCAATCTGTAACAACAAGAACCGCAGGCTTTGCTACAATTCCTCAGGAGAATTTTTCGAATGGTTCTGCTCTTGTATCGGTTTTATTAATGTTCATTGGCGGTTCACCCGTTGGTACGGCGGGCGGTATTAAAACTGTAACGATAGCAGTAGTGGTTGCGGCGGCAATTGCGGCAATAAAAAATAAAAAAGAAGTAACAATGTTCAACAGAACCTTATCAAAAGAAGCAGTAAGTAAAGCTGTTGCAGTTATATGCACATCGTTTTTTATTATGTTTATGTCAACGCTTCTTCTTTCTGCGGTAACAGATGCAAGCGTTATTGATATTCTTTATGAAACAGTAAGTGCAACAGCAACAGTGGGACTTACAAGGAATTTGACATCATCATTGAACACAGTGGGCAAAATTATAATTATTGCAACAATGTATTTCGGAAGAGTCGGTCCCATTTCATTAGCGGTGGCACTTAATCTGAAAAAGCAAAATTCCAATATAATAAAAAACCCCGTTGAAGATATAAGCGTAGGGTGAGAGGTGGATAATATGAGTATAAATAAAACTTATGCAGTTTTTGGTTTAGGCAGATATGGTAGATCAGTTGCAGAAGAGCTGGTAAAAAATGGTGCGGATGTTATTGCAATTGATAGCAACGAAGAGCTTGTAAATGATGCGGCGCAGACTATTCCGGTTTGTAAATGTGCCGATGTTACAGAGCCTGAGGTTATTGATAAGCTTGATATTGCAGAGGTTGATGTTGTTATTATTGCAATGGCAAATAGCCTTGAGGCAACAGTAATGGCTATAACGCTTTGCAAAGAAGCGGGCGTTCCTACTGTTATTGCTAAATGCGTTGAAGAAATGCATGGTAAGATATTTGAAAGAGTTGGTGCAGACAAAGTTGTTTTTCCTGAAAAAGAAGCAGGAACAAGACTTGGAAAAAACCTTTTGAGCTCGGGTTTTGTAGATATAGTTGAGCTTTCAAAAGATGTTTCTATGGTTGAGTTTGATATGAAGCCTCAATGGGTTGGAAAAAATCTTATAGAGCTTAATTTAAGGAAAAAATATGCAATTAATGTTGTGGCTATCTTAAAAGGGGAAGAGGTAATTACAAGTATTGACCCGGAAATGCCTTTAGAGCAAAGCATGAAGCTTATCGTTATTGCAGATGTAGCAAAGTTGGAAAAGTTGAAATAAAATTTCAGTTCCCTCAGCTTTTTAGCTAAGGGAACTGTTTTTAATCTGTAAATTCAAAAGAACCTGAAATAAATGTTACCCGGTCAGTATCAACGGTAAGCAAACCGCCGTCTGATACTGCCGTTTTCTTTTTGTCTTCGTCAAGCCAGACTGTGCAAGGAGCTTTGATAACCGATGTTATAAAGGGGATGTGACCTGCCATAATTGCAAGCTCGCCCTCAACACCACGAACATCAAATTTAAAAACCTCGCCATCAAATTTGTTGCCGTCGGGAGATGATACAGTCAAGTGGAATGTGCTCACTTCTGCACCTTCTTTGCCTTTTCGATTGCTTCCTCAATTGTACCAACAAAAAGGAAAGCGGATTCGGGTAAATCATCGTGCTTACCTTCAATAATTTCTTTGAAGCCACGAACAGTTTCGCTTATGGGTACATATTTACCCTGAATACCTGTGAATTTTTCAGAAACATCAAAGGGCTGGGAAAGGAAACGCTGGATTTTTCTTGCTCTTTGAACAAGGAGCTTATCTTCATCTGAAAGCTCATCCATACCCATAATTGCGATGATATCCATAAGCTCATTATATCTCTGAAGAATTCTCTGAACCTCTTTAGCCACATAGTAATGCTCTTCACCCACTATTTCGGGAGAGAGAATACGGCTAGAGGACTCAAGGGGGTCAACCGCAGGGTAAATGCCCTGAGAAGCGATATTTCTTGCAAGAACGGTTGTTGCATCAAGGTGAGCAAAGGTTGTTGCAGGAGCAGGGTCTGTAAGGTCATCCGCAGGCACATAAACAGCCTGAATAGATGTGATAGAACCTTTTTTTGTGGATGTAATTCTTTCCTGTAAAGCACCCATTTCTGTTGCAAGGGTTGGCTGATAACCAACAGCGGAGGGCATTCTGCCCAAAAGAGCAGAAACCTCTGAACCTGCCTGAGTGAAACGGAAAATATTATCAATGAAAAGGAGAACATCCTGACCTTCTGTGTCACGGAAATATTCTGCCATTGTAAGACCTGAAAGAGCAACTCTCATACGTGCTCCCGGTGGCTCATTCATCTGTCCGTAAACGAGAGCGGTGTTATTAATAACGCCGGACTCTTTCATTTCGCAGTATAAATCATTACCCTCACGGGTACGCTCACCAACGCCTGAGAAAACGGAAATACCGCCATGCTCCTTTGCAATGTTGTTGATAAGCTCCATAATAAGAACTGTTTTACCAACACCTGCACCGCCGAAAAGACCGATTTTACCACCCTTTGAATAGGGGCATACAAGGTCAATAACCTTAATGCCTGTTTCAAAGATTTCTGCACTTGTAGCAAGCTCGTCATAAGCAGGGGCAGAACGATGAATGCTCCATTTCTCTGCAGTTTCGGGATTGGGAACATTGTCAACAGCGTCACCTAAAACATTGAAAATACGTCCTAAGGTTTCGCGACCTACGGGAACGGAAATGGGAGCACCCGTATCAGTAACGGGTGTGCCTCTCTGAAGGCCGTCCGTAGAAGCCATAGCAATGCATCTTGCGGTGTTGTCACCGATGTGCTGAGCAACCTCAACGGTTAATTTCCTTTCCCCAACGGGTATAGTAAGTGCGTTAAGGATTTCAGGAAGCTCACCCTCGTTGAATCTTACGTCAACAACGGGGCCCATAACCTGAACAACCTTACCCACAGTTAATTTGTCCATTATTTTCACCTCATAATCTGGTGTCAGTTACCGCTACCGGCAACTATTTCTGTAATTTCCTGAGTAATTGCGCCTTGACGAGCGCGGTTATATTGAAGACCTAAATCGTCTATCATTTGTTTTGCGTTTTTACCTGCAGAATCCATGGCAATTCGTCTTGAAGCAACCTCGCAAGCAAAGCTTTCTCTGAGGCAAGCAATTAAAATGCCTGCCACATATTCGCGAACTGTAAGATTGAGAACTGTAAGGTGGTCGGGTTCGAAAATTGTGCTTACAGTTGAGTCTTTTTCACTTTTTTGGAAGGGGAGAAGCCATTTGATTTGAGCATCCCAGGACATAACTGAGTTATATCTTGTGAAAATAACGCCCAATCTGTCAAATTTTTCTTGGCTGAAATTCTTGCAAAGCTCATCTGCAAGAACAGCTGCATCGCTGAAAGAAAAATGCTCGGATGAATTTATTTCTGCATCAAATCTCTCACAAGCTCTTTTGCCGATGGGGATGAATTCTGCATCGGGAAAGGAGTTGCAAAGTCTGAAAACATTTGCATTGTAGCCACCTGCAAGACCTCTGTCACCCGCAATAACAATTATTTTTGTTCTTGGGTTTTCAGTCCGACGCATATAAGGGCTTTTTAAACATTCCTTTTCGCTTGTAAGAAGAGAAATTGATTTTTCCAAAGAAGCGGTGTATTCTCTCGCTTTTTGCATTGCCTCGTTTGCACGACGGATTTTTGAAGATGCCACAAGTTCCATTGCTTTTGTAAGCTGCAGGGTGGAGTTAACGCTTTTAATTCTTATTCGAAGCGCCTTTGTGTTTCCTGCCATAGCTTACACCTGCATTTCTGAAAGAACTGCTTTAAGCTCTTCCTCGTCTGCTTCGTCATAGTGACCTGCTTCAATTCTCTTGAGCCAGTCGCCCTTTTCGTTTTCAAGCTTCAGGAAAAGATTTTTCTCATATTCGTGAACCTTTGAAACAGGAACGCTGTCAAGATAGCCTTTGATTGCCGCATATACAATTGCAACCTGGCAACCAACGCGAACAGGATTATTTCTACCTTGCTTGAGAACCTCAACAATACGCTCACCCAGAGCAAGTCTTGCCTTGGTATCTGCATCAAGGTCACTACCGAACTGAGCAAAGGACTGCAATTCACGATACTGTGAATAGAGAAGCTTAAGCTCACCTGATACTTTCTTCATAGCCTTTAACTGAGCTGAACCACCAACACGGCTAACAGAAATACCGGGGTTGATAGCAGGCATAATACCTGAATGGAAAAGCTCTGTTTCAAGGAAAATCTGTCCAACAGTAATAGAAATAACATTAGTGGGAATATATGCAGAAACGTCACCTGACTGTGTTTCGATAAGGGGAAGAGCGGTAATTGAGCCACCGCCATATTCTTCTGCTACGCAAGCCGCACGTTCAAGAAGACGAGAGTGAAGGTAGAAAACATCACCGGGATATGCCTCTCGTCCCGGAGGACGGCGTATAAGAAGAGAGAGTGCACGATATGCAACTGCGTGCTTACTCAAATCATCATAAATAATTAAAACATCTTTGCCTTGCTCACGGAAATATTCCGCCATAGCACAACCACTGTATGGTGCGATATACTGAAGAGGTGCGCTTTCCGAAGCAGAAGCAGAAACGATAATTGTATAGCCTAATGCGCCATTTTTGTTAAGCTCATTTGCCAATTGTGCAACTGATGTGCTTTTCTGTCCGATAGCAACATAAATGCAGATGACATCGGAGCTTTTCTGGTTGATAATTGTATCAATGGCAATTTCTGTTTTACCTGTCTGGCGATCACCGATAATAAGCTCACGCTGACCTCTTCCGATAGGAATCATACTGTCGATAGCCTTGATACCTGTCTGCAAGGGTACGCTAACGCTTTTTCTTTCAATGATACCGGGAGCTTCTGATTCAATAGGACGTGTTGCGCTATATTGAATCGGACCTTTGCCGTCAATAGGTTCACCGAGAGCATTAACAACTCTGCCTAAAAGCTTTTCACCAACGGGTACGGAAAGAACCTTTCCTGTTCTTTTTACGGATGAACCCTCGCGTATATTATTTTTGTTTGAAAGAACCGCAACAGAAACAGTTTCTTCTTCAAGGTTCTGTGCCATACCAAAAGAGCCATCTTCAAATTCAAGAAGCTCGTTAGCCATACAGTTAGAAAGACCATATACTCTGGCAATACCATCACCAACAAGAATAACCTTACCCGTTTCAGTCATTTCAACCCGGGATTTATAATTCTCTATCTGACTTTTAATAATACTGCTGATTTCGCCGGGATTATTCATTCGCTTATCACTCCCTTTGCCTTATTTAAACGATTTTTAATACTGCCATCAAAAATTTTGTCATCAATCTGAACCTTGATACCGCCGATAAGACTTTCGTCTTTGATAAACTCGGGCTCAATAACCTTACCGCTGATTTTCTGCAATTTTTCAATAAGTGCAGTTTTTTGTTCAACGCTCAACGGTTCAACATAGTAGACCGTAGCGATTGTGCGGTTTTTATAAATTCTTACAAGGTCGCAGAATGCCTCAATGCAACTGCAGATTTCCGTAATATGTCCGTTTTCGCAAAGCACTTTGATAAAGGAAACAAGATATTCAGTATATGTGCTTTCAAAAGCCTTATCAATGAAGCTGATTCTTTCGGACAAAGGAATAGCAGGGGATTCAAGAACCTTGATATAATCGGGATTTTCTTTAAAGATATTTCCGATTTCAAGAAGACTTTTTTCGTATTCGTCAACGGCATTGTTCTCTGTTGCAAGAAGTCGGATCGTAGCCATGTCGTTCTGTGAGCCAAGGAGTTGATAATATGCCTTGTCTTCCTAAGACCGCTTGGCCTCCGACTTAAGAACCTTGATATAATCGGGATTTTCTTTAAAGATATTTCCGATTTCAAGAAGACTTTTTTCGTATTCGTCAACGGCATTGTTCTCTGTTGCA